>DATLEG010000143.1:0-11863 GCA_035525465.1 Saccharimonadales bacterium (SeqCode) | reverse complement strand
GGCGAGGGTGGTGCCGCGGGGAGCGCGAACGCTGCGGGCGACGGCGGTCACGAGTGCCGATGGTAGAGGCCGCGTCCCGGATCGATCAGGGCTAGTCGAGGTGGCCGATGGCGTGACGGACGGCGGTGGCGAGCAGGTCCCGGGCGATGACGTCGGCCGTGAGGGCGATATCCGGTGCGAGCGGACGGTCGCGCTCCAGGTGCGGGACGTGCTCGCGGATCACCCGGCGCGCGGCCTCCACGGCCGTGGACGAATGCGCCCCGAGCAGATCCAGGCCCTGCGCGGCGCAGAGCGCCTCGATCGCCAGGACGTCGCGGGTGTTGCGCACGATGTCTGCGAGCGCGTGCGCGGCGTGCAGTCCCATGCTGACGTGGTCTTCCATGTCCGCCGACGTCGGGATCGAATGCACCGCCGCCGGTGCGGACCGCAGGCGGTCCTCGGTGACCAGGGCGGCCGCGGTGTACTGCGCGACCATGAAACCGGAGTGCATTCCCGGCGTCGCGGTGAGGAACGGCGGGAGGCCGCTCGTGTGTCCATTCGTCATCCGCGAGATCCGCGCCTCGCTGATGTCCGCAAGCTCGGCGACGGCGATCTTCGCCAGATCGAGCGCGATCGCGACGGGCTGCCCGTGGAAGTTGCCGCCGCTCACCACGCGGCGCTCCTCTGGAAAGACGAGCGGGTTATCGGTGACGGCGTCGATCTCGATCGCGAGCACGCCTTCGGCATATCCAAGGGCGTCCCGCGAGGCCCCGTGCACCTGGGGCATGCAGCGGATCGAATAGGGGTCCTGGACCCGCGGATCGCCGACGCGGTGGGACGCGACGAGCGGGCTCCCATGCACCAGGCGGCGCAGGTTCGCGGCGACCGCGACCTGGCCGGGGTGCGGACGGGCCGCGTGCAGGCCCTCGTCCCAGGCCGTGTCCGTGGATCGCAGGGCTTCCGCCGACATCGCGCCGATGATGTCGGCCGACGTGGCGAGGACCCTGGCATCGTGCAGCGCGAGGCAGCCGATCGCGGTCATGACCTGCGTCCCGTTGATGAGCGCGAGCGCTTCCTTGGGTGCGAGAACGATCGGCTTGAGGTCGGCGTGCTTGAGCGCGTCGGCCGCGCTCTTGCGCTTGCCATCGTGGATCGCCTCGCCCTCACCGATGAGGACGAGCGCGGCATGCGCGAGCGGCGCGAGATCCCCCGAGGCGCCGACGCTCCCGTGGCGCGGGATGACCGGATGCACCCCGCGATTGAGGAGTGCGAGGAGCTGATCGATGACCTCCGCCCGAACGCCGGAGCGCCCGATCGCGAGGGTGTTCGCCCGGAGGAGGAGCACCGCGCGGACCACATCCACCGGCAGCGGATCGCCGACACCGGCGGCGTGGCTCCGGAGGAGGTTGTACTGGAGCGCGACGAGATCGGCGCGCGGGATCCGCACCTGCGAGAGGTCGCCGAACCCGGTGTTGATGCCGTAGACCGGGGCATCGCCGTCCGCGAGCTCCTTCACGAAGCGGGCGGCGGCGCCGACCCGCTGCTCGGCAGCGCGATCGAGCGCGACCGCCACGTTCTGCCGGGCGACCCGGACGACATCGGCGATGGTGAGCGCGCCGCCGTCGATCCGGAGGGTGGTCACGCGTCCTTCAGATGATCGCGGTACCAGGCGCCCAGCTCGACGTAGTGCGCCGCCGCCTGCACCGTCCAGCGCTCGTCTTCGGGACGGGCCTCGCGTACCACCTTCGCCGGCACCCCGACGATGAGCGAGTGCGGCGGAACCCGCATGCCCTGCGGGACCACGGCGCCCGCGCCGACGATCGTCCCGGTGCCGATGACGCAGCCACCGACGAGGACCGAAGCCTGGCCGATGAGGACGTTGCGCTCCACCACGCTCGAATGGACGAGCGCGTTGTGCCCGATGGTCACATCCTCGGCGATGATCGTCGGCTCGCCTTCGTCGGTGTGGATCGTCGAGTTGTCCTGCACATTGGAGCGGGCGCCGATCTCGATGCGGTCCATGTCCGCGCGCAGCACCGTGCCGAACCAGACCGAGGCGT
Source organism: Saccharimonadales bacterium (SeqCode) (assembly GCA_035525465.1). Lineage (GTDB taxonomy): Bacteria > Chloroflexota > Limnocylindria > P2-11E > P2-11E > UBA4735. Next base: position 9,824 of record DATLEG010000143.1, on the reverse strand, counting down.
TCTCCCCGACGGTCACGTCGCCGATGAGCACCGCCGTAGGGGCGACGAACGCCGTCGGGTGGACCCGGGGAGCGCGACCCTTGAAGTCGTACAGCGGCACATCGGTACGATATCCGCGGGGGAACGCCAGTGAAGACGCGCGACCTGCATATCGAGAGCATCCGGCCCCTCGTGCCGCCCGCGGTGCTGGCCGAGGACCTGCCGCTCTCGGACGAGCATTCCGAGGTCGTCACCCGGTCGCGGCGCGGGGTGAAGGCCGTCCTGGACGGAGCCGATGACCGGCTCATCGTCGTGGTCGGCCCCTGCTCGATCCACGATCCGGCCGCCGCGGTGGAGTACGCCGGCCGTCTCGCGCCGGTGGCGGACGCCCTGGCCAAGGACCTCTGCATCGTCATGCGCGTGTACTTCGAGAAGCCGCGCACGACCGTCGGGTGGAAGGGCCTGATCAACGACCCGCACCTGGACGGGAGCTTCAAGATCAACGAGGGTCTGCGGGTCGCCCGACAGGTGCTCCTTGATGTCATCGCGCTCGGCCTTCCGGCGGGCTGCGAGTTCCTGGACCCGATCTCGCCGCAGTACATCTCCGAGCTGGTGAGCTGGGGCGCGATCGGTGCTCGCACCACCGAGAGCCAGGTCCATCGTGAGCTCGCCTCGGGGCTGTCGATGCCGGTCGGCTTCAAGAACGGCACGGGCGGGGACGTCCAGATGGCCATCGACGCGATCTCGGCCGCTGCGCGGCCGCACCGGTTCCTCGGCGTGACCGAGGACGGCGTCGCCGCGATCGTCGCGACCCGGGGCAACCCCGACTGCCACGTCATCCTGCGCGGCGGCCGTCGCGGCCCGAACCACGATGCGGCGAGCGTCGTCCGCACGCTGGCCGCCCTCACCGCCGCCGGACAGCGCGCGCGGGTGATGATCGACGCGAGCCACGGGAACAGCCAGAAGGACCACACCCGCCAGCCGCAGGTCGCGCGCGACATCGCGGCGCAGATCGCAGCGGGGGAGCGCGGGATCGCCGGCGTGATGCTCGAGAGCTTTCTGATCGCCGGGCGGCAGGAGCTGCTGGATCCCGCGTCGCTGGTCTACGGCCAGAGCGTCACTGATTCGTGCATCGATTGGGACACCACCACCGCGACGCTTGCCGAGCTGGCCGAGGCGGTCCGGGCGCGCCGGGCTACGCGTTGATCAGGCGGTAGCCGAACCCCCGCGACGTCTCGATCGTGACCTCGGTCACGCCGCCGTCCTGGAGCTTCTTGCGCAGGCGGCCGACGTGGACGTCGACCAGCCGGGTGTCGCTCCCCGGCTCGTAGCCCCAGACGCCGGTGAGCAGATCGTCGCGGCTGAACACCCGGCCCGGCTCGCCGGCCAGCGTGCGCAGCAGCTTGAACTCGGTCGGGGTGAGCGGGAGCTGGGTGTCGCCGTGGACCGCCTGCATGCTCCCCAGGTCGATGACGAAGGTGCCGTGGCGGATCTGGCGACGGTCGCTCTCGCCCACGAGGACCTGCTTGCCGCGGCGAAGGAGCGCTTCGACCCGCGCGACCAGCTCGTTGTTGTCGAACGGCTTGCCCATGTAATCGTCGGCGCCGATGCGCAGGCCGACGACGCGGTCCGGTGGATCGCTCTTGGCCGAAACGAACAGGATCGGCACCAGGGTCTCGCGGCGGAGCTGCAGGCAGAGACTGATCCCGTCGACGCTCGGCATCATCACGTCCAGGGTCACGATGTCCGGCTGGAACTCGCCGAACGCCTCGACCGCCTGCCGGGAGTCGGTCACCACGCGGGCGGTGTAGCCCTCTTCCCGCAGCACCGTGGCCACCAGAGCGGCGATATCGGTGTCGTCATCGACGACCAGGACCCGGGCGCTGGTCGTGCTCCCTCGCCCCGCGCCCTGCGTCGCGGCTTCGATGGTCATGTAACGGCTGGTGGCACGTTGCGTGCCAACCGTTACATCGGCGTTGCCGGTGTCTCGCGCCGGATCGGCGCGGGGGGCTAGGCCAGCGCGGCGTTCGTCCGGGCGAGGGCGCTTTCGATCCAGCCGGCCTCGGTGCCGACGTCGTCCGGCCAGGGGGAGAAGAAGTAGCGGTCGGTCTCCGTCTCGATCCGCTCACGAACGGCGGCGCCCTCGGGCGTCAGGGCGACGGTCCCTGGCTCCACGAGCCCGCGCGAGCGCAGCGCCGCCACGCCGGCGGCGATGTCGGCGGGCTGCTGGCCGGTGATGATGGCTCCCAGCTCTTCCAAGGTTGCCGCCTCATTGCGCCAGAGCCGGGTGAGGACATCCTGGACCGGCGCGGTCAGCCCAGCGTCGGTCCAAGCCTGGATGTGGCAGTCATCGCGGACCTGCCAGAGACCGAAGACGGCGGCATCGAGTCGCCCGAAGTCGCTCGCCGGGTCGGTCCAGCGGTACCGATGGGCCCGCGCGGTCCGGGTACGCGTGGCGGGATCGCGCGATGCCGCCCCGGCGTCGAAGGCGCGCTCGAGCAGCACCGCGAGCCGGGCCAGCTCGTCCGAAGCGATCGGCGCGAGGGCGGCGTGGTGGCCGGCAACGGCCCGCCGATGTTCATCGAGAAGGTGCCGGCCGGTCTCCGTCAGCGTCCAGCGGTCAGCTCCACCGGCGACCCCATCGTCACGCTGATGGGCCGCGAGGCCCACGCCCTGCGCGGTCGCTGCGGCCGCGCGCAGCGCGTTGTGATCGGTCGCGTAGGTGCTTCCCATCTCGGCGAGGGTCGCACCTGCGGGATCGGCGAAGCCGAGGCTCTGGACGACGAAGAGATAGGCCGGCCGGTCGATGCCGTATCGCTCGGTGGCGCGCAGCGGGAAGTCGAGCCTGCTGTTCCGCCGCTGGAGGAACTGCGGGAACAACGGCACCAGGCTGACCGGATAGGGCGGTCGCATCTCCCGCAAGTATGACTACCACTCACCGCACCGGCGGAGGCAATACGCTCGGATGCACATGACCCAGCTCGAAGACCGCCCGATCCACGACAAGGTCTGGCTGCGGGCGCACCTGGACGAAGAACGCCGCGAGGCCGACCTCCTGGCGGAGATCCGCGAAGCCGTCTTCGGCGCGCAGGACGGGGTCACCAGCATCCTCGCCGTCGTGAGCGCCGTGGCCGTCGCGTCCAACGACACCTATCCGGTGCTCGTCGCCGGCCTCGCGGCGACGCTCGCCGAAGTCTTCTCGATGGGAGCCGGGGAATATATCTCGTCCAAGAGCCAGCGCGAGATCTTCCTCGCCCAGATCGCGGCCGAGCGCGAGGAGGTCCTGCACCGCCCGGACGAGGCCGAGGCCGAGGTGGCGCTGCTCTTCGAGCACGACGGGCTCGATGAAGCCGCGTCGCGTCGCGTCGCGGCGGAGATCGCGCGCAACCCGGGCGTCCTGCTGAAGACGATGGTCGAGAAGGAGCTTGGGATCGCCCTTCACGAGGGCGGCAGCCCGCTCCAGGGCGCGCTCATCCTGGCCGGGGCTTTTCTCATGGCCGCGCTGGTGCCGCTCGCCCCGTACTTCTTCCTTGAGGTCAGCACCGCGCTCCTGGTCTCGATCGGTCTCTCGGGGGTCACGATGTTCGCGCTCGGGGTCGTGAAGGCGCGCTGGACGAAACGGAACCCGCTCGTCTCCGGCCTGCAGATCCTCCTCCTGGTGGCCGGCGCGGCGCTCGCGGGGACCTTCTTCGGCTCGGTGCTCCCCGGCCTCCTGGGGGTGGTGGGCATCCGCTAGCTTGCCCGCTGTGCGCAGGGCACAGCGCGTGCACTCGGTCGCTCGTGCTCGCGTTCGGTGGCGTCTTCGCGTTCCTTGGACGGCAGCTCGGAAAGATCCTCAGCCTGGCATTCGCCTGGGCCACGACCGCCCTGTTCGGGCGGGTCCCGGCGAACAAGCAGCTGTATCTCTCCGGGATGGCCGGCGCGGCCCTGGCCTGGCCGATCGTGCTGGTCGGCGTCCTGGTGCCGGGGATCGCGACCTTCCTCCTCGCCTTCGTGAGCCTGCCCGAGTGGTCAGCGCCGTTCGTCCGACCGGTGATGGTCGCTCTCGCGATCCTGTTACCGCTCGCCGTCGGGTTCCTCTCGACCCGGCTGCATGACCCTGCGCCGACCGGGAAGGAGCTCGTGCTGGAGGTCATTCGCGGGATCCCGTACGCCGCCGGGCTCTTCATCGTCCTGGTCTGGATGATCGTCCTCGCCCCGCTGGCGCGCCTTGCGGCACTCATCCGCCGCCGTGAGGCAGCGCACGTCGCGATCGCGGTCCAGCCGGGCGGCTACGAGACGGTAGTCCGGGACCTCGCGGCAGCGCTCGACCGGGCCGGCCTCCCGGTGACGAGTCACCACGCGAGCTGGGTGTACGAGGTGCCCGGCCGGGTCCTCGCGTTCTTCGGCGGCTCGCGCGTCGCCGCGCTCGTCCCCGACCGGCTCATGGTGTTGCGCGGCGCCGATGTCGAGGTCACCGTGCACCCGATGGATCTCGCGCTGACCGGAACAAAAGGCCCGCTGTCCCGGGGCCGCGCGGCGATCGCCCAGGAGCTCACCTTCACCAGGGCGAACCAGACCTGGACGAAGGAGGCGCAGGAGATCGAGGACGCGCTTGCCGACGCGGCGCGGGGAGAAGGCGAGCTGGACCCGATCGCCCGCCGGATCGCCACCATCGAGCTCGACTACGAGCAGTGGGAGATCCTCTACCGGCTCCTCATGCAGGTCCGCCTGCGGACCAGCCTGATCGATCCGACGCGCTCGAGCCGGCGCAGGAGCCGGTCCCGGCCATCGCCCGGCGGCTCGCCGGGATCGCCGCCGCCGTCCGGGCACTCTGGCCGCCGCGCCGGGCCGCCCGGCCGCTCGTCCGCCGCTAGCGCCTTCACCGCACACTGTCGGCGTGCGTACGGCCCGCATCATCGCCGTGGCGATCGTCGGCCTCGCCGGTCTGGCGACGGTCGGTGGCGGGGCCGCCGGCATCGGCCCGCTGGCGCGCCCGCTTCCGCCGGGCACCGTGTACGTGGCGATCTCACGCAACGATGACGAGACCGACGCACGCGAGATCGAGGTCATCGATCTGGCGGGCGGCGAGCGCCGACTGTTCGCCGTGGATCGCCGGATCACCGCGATGGCGCTCTCGGCCGACCGGCGGAGCCTGTACGTCGCAGTGGACGGCCCGCGGATCATGCTGCTCGATGCGCGGACGGGCTCGGTCTTCGGGCGGATCGACCTCGACGGCGCGCGCGTGTCGGCACTGGTCATCGGCTCGGATGATCGGCTCTACGCCACCACGGTCTCGGCGTTGAGCGTCACGATCGTGCCGATCGATGCGGATGCGAAGCGGGCCGGCCGGGCGCTCGAGATCGGCGGCACCGGGTTGGTCGGGGGGCGTCCGGCGGTCCTGCCCGGCGCCCTGCTGGTCCCGGTCGCCGAGCCGCGGCTCTTGCAGCTCGTGCGGGTGACCCTGGCCACCCTCACGGTGGCCGGACGCACGGAGATCACCCGTGCCGGCGGCCTGCCCGGCGCGCCGGCGGCGCTCAGCCTCGGCAGCGACGGAACGACCGCGGTCGTCACGCCGGATGCCGCGGGCCCGCGGGGCGCGCGCCTCCTCGTCTTCACCGACCCGGAGGCGCGGCGCGAGAAGACGCTCTCCTTTGGCAATTTCGGCTTCGACAGCCCACGCGGGATCCTCGATATCCAGGCCCAGGCCGCCGCGAGCGCCGACGGAACGGCCATCCAGGCCTGCGTCGGGAACTCCCGCGCGGCGCGGCGGTACAGCGTCACCGTGAGCGACCTCGCGGCGGTGGAGGTGGGCACCGACTGCGGGCAGATGGTCCACGGTGATGCGGATACCGTGCTCATCGCGACGCGGGGCTCGCCCCGGCTCATCGTGATCGACGAGCACACCGGCACCGTCCGGCGGACCCTAGCTCTGGCGGGTGTCCCCACCCAGCTGGCCCGCTAGGCCGAAGGTACTCCCTCCTCCGATGGACGGATCCGGATGCGGGCGGCCTAGCGTGGGCGGCAGATGACGACGCCTCCCCCCGCACGAAGCGCCGAGCTGCCGCTCCTGATGCGCGCCGCCGAGATCCTGCTCTCCGCGGCGACCGACGAGCGCGAGGTCCTCGCGCGAGCGACCGAGGTGCTGGGTGACCAGTTCGGCTACGACATGCGCTACATCCTGCTGTACGACGCCGAGCGGGATGAGCTCCATGTGGGCGCGGCGAGTGGCCCGGACAGCGATCGCGCCGAGCTCCCGCTCTACCGCGCGAAGACGGACCGGGGCCTGACCGGCGCCTGCGTCCGCACCCGGCAGATCGTCAACGTCGGTGATGTCACCAAGGACCCCCGCTACATCGCCGTCGTTACCGATCATGGATCCGAGATCTGCGTCCCGATCGCGGCGCAGGACGCGATCCTCGGCGTTCTGTCCATCCAGACCGAGCGGACCGATGCCTTCTCGATGCAGGACGAGCGGCTCCTCGGAGCCTTCGCCGGTCTCGTGGCCCTCGCCCTGGTGCACGCGCGCGAGCACGCCGCCCGCCGCAGGGACATCGCCGAGCTGCAGGCGGTGAACGAGGTCGCCCGCCAGGCGGCGGACCTGGACCTTGACGCGACCCTCGACACGGTCGTTGCTTCCTTCCGGCGGGTCACCACCGCGGACTCCGCGGCGGTCTATCTCTGGGATGAGGGCGAGCAGGCGCTCGCGGTCGCGGCGATGACCTGGGACGAGCGGTACTACCCGGCGACCTACGAGCGCGACATGCGCGAGCGTCGACTTCGGCTGGGCGAAGGCATGGTCGGCTGGTCCGCCGAGCATCGCCAGCCCGCGCTCATCGCGGACATGGCGAACGATCCTCGACCACGGGCGGTGGCCGGCGTGCGGCTTGACGCGAAGGCCGCGATCGTCATTCCGCTCATCGCCGACCAGCGTCTGCTGGGCGTCATTCGCGCGGTGAAGATGGGTCCGGGGTCCTTTACCGAAGATCACTACCGCTTCGCGCAGACCCTCGCCAGCCAGGCGACGCTCGCGATCTCCGCGGCATCGGCCCATGCGGCGGTCCGCCGCCTCTCGGTGACCGACGAGCTCACCGGCCTGTACAACGCCCGGCATTTCGCCACGCGCCTCCGGGACGAGGTGGAGCGCGCGAAGAGGACGAGCCGGCCGCTCGCCCTGATCATCGTCGACAGCGACGCGCTGAAGATCGTGAATGACCGGTTCGGCCACGATGAAGGGAACCGGCTCCTGGTGTCCATCGCCCGGACGATCCAGCAGCACGTGCGGACGAGCGATGTGGTCGCGCGGTTCGGCGGCGATGAGTTCATGGTCCTGCAGCCGGATGCGGACGCCGAAGGAGCGGCCGCCGTCGCGGAGCGCATCCGCGTCGCGATCAGCGCCCAGATCGGCCGGACCGAAGGCGGAGAGGCGGTGAACGGGACGGTGTCGATCGGCGTCGCCGCGTTCCCCGCGCACGGGGACTCGGAGGACGAGCTCTTCCGCAGCGCCGACCGGGCCCTCTACGAGGCCAAGCGCTCGGGCAAGGACCGCGTCGTCATCGCGTCGTAGGGCTACGGCGGCTACCCTCGGCGCGATGGATGGCCCCGACCCCCGCGTCCCCTTCCCGCCGATGGAGGCCGAGCTCGTCGAGCAGCTTCCGACCGGGGACCGGTGGCAGTACGAGCCGAAGTGGGATGGCTTTCGCGGCGTGCTCGAGAACGCGTCCGGCGAGCTGCGCCTGTGGAGCCGCAACGGCCGGCCGCTCCTGCGCTATTTTCCCGAGCTCCGCGCGCTCGGCGAGCTGCTCCCGCCGTTATCCGCGCTCGATGGCGAGATCGTCATCCAGCGTGACGGCGTGCTGGACTTCGACGCGATGCAGCAGCGGCTGCACCCGGCCGAGAGCCGGATCCGCAAACTCGCGGCGGAGACCCCGGCGACCTTCGTGGCGTTCGATCTCCTGCTCTGGGACGGCGCCTCGTTCGCCGAGCGACCGCTCCGCGAGCGCCGGCCGCTGCTCGAGCAGCACGCCGCGGGCTTCACCCTGTCCCCCAAGACCGCGGACCCGCTGGTCGCCTCGCACTGGCTCGCCCGGCTCGAGGCGATCGGCCTCGACGGCGTTATCTGCAAACGGCTGGACCTGCCCTATAAGCCCGGCTCACGTGAGGCGGTGATGAAGGTGAAGCCGCACAAGACCTGCGACTGCGTGATCGTGGGGTACCGGAGCAACGGCAAACGCATCGCGACCTTGCTGCTCGGCCTGTACGACGACGACGGCACGCTCGACTTCGTCGGGCACACTTCCGGGATCACCGGCACGCTGCAGAAGGATCTCCAGCTGCGGCTGCCACCGCTGGTCACGCCCCTGGACGAGCACCTGGGCGCGGGGCGCACCCCGGGCGGGGAGAGCCGCTGGACCCGGGGCAAGGAGCTGGACTGGACCGCGGTCCGGCCGGAGCTGGTCTGCGAGGTCCGCTACGACAAGATGGAGGCCGACCGGTTCCGCCACGGCACCCGGTTCCTCCGCTTCCGTCCGGACAAGGGACCAACGGAATGCCGCTGGTCGCAGGTCCGCCAGGCGGCCAGGGCCGGCGACCCGACGCTCACGTCGCTGCTCGCGTAAGATTCGCGCCGGTGACGATGACAAAGGTGCTGGTCGTGGACGACCACGAGGACATCCGCAACACGCTGACCATGGCGCTCGACGACGAGGGCTACGAGGTCCGGGCGGCGGCGAACGGTCTGGATGCGCTCAGCGTGCTCGATGAGTGGACCCCGAACGTCATCCTCCTCGATCTGATGATGCCGGTCATGGACGGCTGGGCCTTCCGCAAGGAGCAGCTCCGGCGGCACGACGGCAAGGCCGCACCGGTGGTCATCCTGTCCGCCGCGGGGGAGCTTGAGACCCATCGCGCCACGCTCTCCGCCGCGGCATTCATCCCCAAGCCATTCGAGATCGATCGCGTCGTGGAGACCATCGCCGCGGTCAGCTGATCATCCGGGCGGAACAACGTCCTTTGGCGGCTTGAGGCCCAGCGTCGCGAAATGCGGGATCAGGCTTACCGGCGAATCCCACATCCCGGCGGTGAGATCCCCGACCGCGGCGACCCGGTCGCGCATCGTCTCGAGCGTGAACGCCGCAGGGTCGACCTCCGCCACTTCCGCCCACCGGAGCGGCGCCGAGGCTCGCGCGTCGGCGGTGGGGCGCACCGAGTAGGCGCAGGCGATCGTCCGGTCGCGCGCGTTCTGGCCGAAGTCCACGAACACGCCGGTGCGATCGGCGACCTTCCAGGTCGTCGTCGCGATCTTCGGCACCCGGCGCTCGACCTCCTGGGCAAAGGCCTTCGCGAAGCGGCGCACCTCGGGAAAGGGCAGCTCCCGCAGGATCGGGGTGAGGATATGGATGCCGGTCGAGCCGGAGGTCTTCGGGTGACCGGGGAAGCCGAGCTCATCCAGGAGATCTTTCACCACGAGGGCGATCTCCCGGACATGCGCAAAGGGATTCCCCACGCTCGGGTCAAGGTCGATGAGCAGATAGTCCGGCCGCTCGACGTCATCGATGCGCGAGCCCCAGGTGTGCAGGTCGATGCAGCCAAGGTTCGCGATCCAGGCGAGGCCGGCGGCCTCATTGATGACCGGGAAGTCGGCGGTCCGGCCGCTGGGGAAGGTGATCTCGAAGGTCTCCAGCCAGTCCGGATGCGGTCGGGGTACCCGCTTTTGGTAGAAGAACTTCCCGCCGACCCCGTTCGGGTAGCGGAGCAGCTGCATCGGTCGCCGCCTGGTGTGGGGGAGGATCTCGGGAGCCAGATCGGCGTAGTAGCGGACGAGGTCGCCCTTGGTGAGCCCCCGCTCGGGGAAGAAGACCTTGTCC
>DATLEG010000138.1:0-3818 GCA_035525465.1 Saccharimonadales bacterium (SeqCode) | reverse complement strand
CATACCAGCTCGCTCCGTAGTTGTCCGAGATCGACACCGCGAGGAGCTCCGGGGCCTGGTTGCCCTGCGTCGCGGTGCTTGAATATCCGGCCAGGGACGCGTAGTACGCCCGCGCGCCCTTGGCGAAGGTGAAGGTGCCATTCACCAGCTTTGGCCCGAAGACCACGACCGGGTCGCCGTCGGAGACGAGCGTGCCTGGCGCGACCGACGTGGGAAGCGCGCCGGCGGACCGGGCGACCGCGGCGCCGGTGTCGGTGTAGCCCGGGAGCAGACCGAGGTTCGTCCAGCTGAGTCCCGCGTCGCTCGACGCGTAGACGCCGCTGGTGCCGACCCCCGGGAAGAACGAGCAGTCGTTCGCCGGCGCGGTCGTGCCGCGGACGGGACCCGGGCCACAGGGCGGCTGCTTCTGTTCGTCGTTCGCGCCGGCGAGCGCGTGCTTGCCGTCCGGCGCGATCGCGACCGTCGACTCGTTCTGCTTGTTCGTCGGGAAGCGGGCCGTGGTATTCGAGGCCCGATCCCCCGCGATCTGTGGCTGGTTGGCCTGCGTATCGGTACTGCCCCCGGTGGCGACGGAGGTCCCGGCAGCGGCCACGACGATGAGCAGGGCGACGATGAAGGCGAGTGGTGTCCTGCGCACTAGATGATCCTCCGAGCGCTTTTCCCCAACGGCCCGGCGGCCGCGCCCAGAATCCTACGCGCGCCGTCCTGAGTCCGGAACCGGTGTCGCGGTGACCTGGTCAGCGCTGCAGGCGCGGCCGTCCGGGGTCAGCTCGCGATGTCGTAGACGCAGCGGTCCACAAGCGCGACCAGACTCGACGCGGAGAACGGCTTCTCGAGGTGGCCTTCCACGCCCAGCGCGGTCGCCGCCCGCTCGGCGTCCTCGCCGCTCATGATGACGACCCGTGGGCGGGCCGGCTGTCGTTGGAGCGCTGCGAGGAACGCCCAGCCGTCGAAGACCCGGTGCAGGTCCAGCAGGACGATGTCAGGCGGGTCGACGTCGAGTCGGGCCAGGGCATGCGCCCCGTCCGGAGACTCCATCACCCGATAGCCCATCCCGACGAGCGTCTCGGCGATGAACGAGCGGGTCGCTTCGTCGTCCTCGACCACGAGGACCTGCCGGGCAGCTCCGGGCACACGATCGGCCATTTGGCCAATGTTCTGGAAGTTGCTGAGTTTCGTCATGACTAAACCGTCATCCGCAGGGGCTCGTTCCGCGGTGGTCATAGCCCCGGGATCACAGCAGGCCGAGGAGATGCCAGTAGGGGAGGCAGAGCGCAAGGCTCGCGAGCCCGACCCCGATGTAGGCGAACGATGCCCGGCGGGCCTGCATGGTCGAGTACAGGCGGCCCTCGCTCGCGGCCTGGGCGACGAGGAACTCCGGAGTCTGCGCCGGGACGTGCCAGCTGAGGCCGAGGGCCAGGATCGCGATGACCGCGAGCCAGGGATGCACACCGATCCCGGTGGCCACCGGGATGAACGCGAGACTGAGAAGCAGGATCGCCTGATCCGCCGGCAGGAACGATCGCACGAGCACGGTCGTGACCCCGACCAGGAGCACGAAGACCGGGCCCGCGATCCCGATATCGGTCAGGCGCGCCGCGATGCCCTCGCCGACGATGAGGTCGAGTCGCAGTCCCGTGGCGATGTCAGCGAGCGAGAGCGCGACGCCATAGAAGATGAGATAGCTCCAATCGAGCCGGGCGAGATCTCCCGGACCCGAGCGCGTCGCGATGGTGACCGCAAGGAACGCGCCCAAGGCGATGAGGCCGGGCTTGATGAGGAAGACGGGCCCGATAACGAACCCGACGAGCATGAGCGCGACGATGACCGCGACGGTGATCTCGTTGCGTGACAGCGGGCCGAGCACGGCGCGCTGGAGCAGGAGCGGCTCGCGGTGGGGGGTCCCGAGCCGGCCGGGGCGATCCAGCAGGTAGAGCGCGACGAGCATCCCCGTGGCGATGAGGATCGCGAGTGGCGCCGCGCTCGCGACCCAGAACAGCCAGCTGAACTTCTCCTGCGCCGGCAGCGGCATGAGGCTCCAGGCCATGAGGCAGACCGGCGAGCCGTTCAGGAACAGGAAGAGGAACGGTCCCGAGCCGGTCCAGGCCGAGAGGCCGAGCATCGCTGCCGCGGGGCTGCGGTCGCGGAGGCGCAGGACGTCGGCGACCGCGAGGCTGAGCGGCGCGGTCACGGCGGCTCGGGCCATGGCCAGCGGGAGGAGCGGCGTGAGCAGGATGCCCGTGACGACGAACGCTGATGACTGCCACCAGAGTCCGGCCGGAACGCGCTCGATGAGGAGGAGGCCGAGCCGCATGAGCAGGCCCGAGCGGGCGACCGCCCCGGCGATGCCGAGGACCGCGAACACGAAGACCCAGCTCATCGAGGCGAAGCCGGACACCGTCTTGTAGTCGGGCGCGAGCCCGGTGAATACCCAGGCGATGACCAGACCGAGCGACACGACGTAGGTCGGGACCGGCTCGGTGACCCAGAGGATCACCGCGGCCAGCAGGAGCAGCGAGAACCGCCACTGCGCGAGGTCCACCAGGAAGAACGCGGCGCCGACGATCGCCGCCGCGGCGAGGACGCCGAGCGCGGTCACCACCCGGTGCGCTCCCGCCCGCCGGAGTCCCGCGCCGCGCGTCGCCGCGATCACGCTGGACGGCGGCCGGGTCACCGCCGCCGAGGCCGACGGGTCGCGCTGCCGTAGGCGGCGAGCGAGGGCCGCCGCCACCGCCCGACCGACCTGGGGGTCGTCGTCGAGGAGCCGGAGGAAGGTCTCGCGGTCAAGGCGCAGGACCTCGCCGTCGATGTCCGCGCGAACCGTCGCCGAGCGCGTGTCGTCGGTGAGGAGCGCCATCTCGCCGAAGTGGTCGCCCGGTCCGAGGGTGTTGAGCCGCCGCTCGCCGCCGCCGTCATGGGCGAACACCCCGAACGTCCCGCTCGCGACGATGAACAGGGCCTCCGCCGGATCGCCCTGCTCGCACACCGCGGCACCGGATCCGACGACGAGCGGGTCGAGATGGGTGACCAGTCGCGCCAAGGTCACGCGATCGAGGTTCGCGACCACCTCGACGCGCCGAAGCAGCTCGCGCTGTTCGTCAGGGCCGGTCGGCATGGCGACGGGAGTGTAGGCCGTGCCTTCGCGATCCAGCGGTCTACCGTTCGCGCGGCCGCTCACCACAGCTCGCGGTCTCGCGGGGGGCCGCGCGACCACGGCCGGAGCCGGCGGGCCTCGCGAGCCGCCGTTCGAAGCTGTCGAGAAGCGCGAAAAGCCCCACGGCCTCCCAGGTGCGGCCCCACTTGCGCTTGGTGAGCTCCGTGACGATCCCGGCTTCGGCCAGCCGGTCGACCGCCAACCGGGCGGCCTCGTCGCTTACTTCAAGGAACTCGACCGCGGACTTCAGGGTGAAGACGGGATGGCTTGGGAGAAGCGTGATGAGCCTGGCCGCGGCACTTCCTGCCCGTGGCGTCCCCGCTTGGATCGTCCACCGGTCCTTCAGTCCCTCGATCTGGAGCGCGAGCGATCGGGCGCCCTCGGCGGCGATGCCCACGGCGCGCGCGAAGATCCCGCACCACGCGTCGTCCCGTCCGTCGCGGTAGGCGGTCAATCCAGCCACGTAGGCGTCATAGCTTCCGGCGAGCACCAGACTGATCGGTGGAACGTAATGGGGAGCGAGGCCGCGGCGCCGGAGCACCAGGTGGATGAGCGCGCGACCGACGCGGCCGTTGCCGTCCGCGAACGGATGGATCGTCTCGAACTGGGCGTGGGCCAGTGCGGCCTGCGCTACCGCAGGGAGCCTGTCCTGGTTGCAGAACAC
>DATLEG010000083.1:0-3706 GCA_035525465.1 Saccharimonadales bacterium (SeqCode) | reverse complement strand
CGGGCCAGCCGGAGCGCGCTCATCCCCGCCTCGGTACCGGAGGAGGTGAAGCGGAGCATCTGGACGCTCGGGACCGCGGCCGTGATCGTCTCGGCCAGCTCGACCTCGAGGGGCGTCGGCGCGCCGTACGAGGTGCCGCGTGCAGCCTGCGCGACGATCGCCTCCACCACCGCGGGGTGGGCGTGGCCAAGGATGAGCGGACCCCATGAGCAGACGAGGTCGATGAACTCGCGCCCGTCGGCGTCGGTCACACGGGCCCCGGCGCCGGACACGATGAACGGTGGATGTCCGCCGACCGCACGGTAGGCGCGCACCGGGCTGGACACCCCACCCGGCATGACCGCCTCGGCCCGGGCGAGGAGGGCGGCGTTGCCGACCGCGACGGTGGTCATCGCCGCTCCTCCGCCAGCCAGGCCGCTGCCTCCAGCGCGAAGTAGGTGATGATCACGTCGGCGCCCGCCCGCGCGATCCCGGTGAGCGATTCGGTCGCGGCCCGCCGCAGGTCGATCCAGCCGCGGTCGGCCGCGGCGTGGAGCGCGGCGTATTCGCCGCTCACCTGATACGCCGCGAGCGGCACGTCGAACGACCGGCGGGCCTCGGCCAGGACATCGAGATACGGCCCGGCCGGCTTCACCATGAGGAGATCGGCGCCCTCGTCGAGGTCCGCCCGGAGCTCGGCCTGGGCTTCGCGACCGTTCCCGGGCGGCAGCTGATACCCGCTGCGGTCACCGAACTGCGGGGCGCAATCGGCTGCCTCGCGGAACGGCCCGTAGAACGCCGAGGCGAACTTCGCGCCGTACGAGAGGATCGCGGTGTCGGTGTGGCCATCCAGATCGAGGGCCGCGCGGATGGCGGCGACGCGCCCATCCATCATGTCCGACGGCGCGACGATGTCGGCGCCCGCGGCGGCGTACGCGAGCGCGGCATCGGCGAGGCGGGGGAGGCTCGCGTCGTTGTCCAGACGCCCGGCGTCGTCAAAGACCCCGCAGTGTCCGTGGGTGGTGTATTCGCACAGGCAGACATCGGCGATGAGCACCAGGTCCGGCGCCGCGGCGCGCATCGCGCGAAGCGCGCCCGGCACCGGGCCGAGCGGATCGGCTGCCGCGCGTCCCTCGGTGTCCTTCTCTTCCGGCAGGCCGAACAGGAGGACTCCCCCCAGGCCGGCCGCCGCGGCCCGTTCCGCGATCGCTCCGGCGTCGCGCACCGGGTGGCGGGACTGGCCGGGCATCGAGGCGATCGGCACGGCGGCGACAGCGGTGGCGTCGATGAACACCGGCAGGACGAGCATCGCCGGGTCGAGCCGGGTCTCGGCGATCAGCTCGCGCAGCCCGCCGGTGCGGCGGAGCCGGTGGAATCGTCTGAACGTGGTGCGGGGCACGCTAGGCGCGAGCGGCATGGATCACCTCCACCAGATCGCCGATGACATTCGCGACGGCACGCGCGGTCGGCGCGTCGGCCGCTCGGGCGCGGAGACCAAGCTGCATCGCGTGCCGCGCGGTCGTCGGGCCGAGCGCGACACAGAGCACCCGCGAGAGCGCCGGGACGCCGAGTGCCGCGATGAGCGCGTCCACCGCGGTCGGTGAGCCGAGGACCGCGGTGTCGATCTCACCCCCCTCGAGCGCGGCGGCGATGCGCGCGGTGTCCCCGGTCGCCGCGGGCACGGTGCGGTACGCCGTCAGCTCGCGCACCGCGGCCCCCCGCTGCCGCAGGACCGCCGGAAGATCCCCCAGGGCGTGGTCCGAGCGGGCGAGGACGACCTGTCCGGTGGGGATCGCCAGCACCTCGCCCAGCTCGGCGCCGGTCGCCGCGGCGAGGGTGCGGGGCGCGATGCCGCGACCGGTGAGCACCGCCGCGGTCGCCGTGCCAAAGGCGACGACCGCCGCCGCACAGAGGCGGTCACCCAGGGCGTCGGCGATCGCGCGGGCCCCGGCGCGGCTGGTGAGGACCAGGACATCATCCGGGGTGAGAGCTGCCAGCTCGTTGCCGAGGGAGCGATCATCGTCGAGCGGCGCGGTGCGCACGCACGGAAGCGCGAAGACGCGGTGCCCGCGGCCCCGGAGGATCTCCGCTAGCGCCCGGTCATCCTCGGGCGCGCGGGTCAGCAGGACTCCGACCCCCGGGAAGCCGGGGCCACCCTCAGACACGGGCGCCGCGCAGCGCGTCGGCGGCGGCCACGGCCACGGCCTGGAGGTCGGTGCCTTCCGCGTGCGCGTGGCGCAGGCCGCCGTCATCCAGTGCGGCATCCAGGATCACCCGGCCGCCCTCGCATCGCGCGAACGCGCCGAGTGCCAGCGCGCACGACGCCCCGAGCGCGGCAAGGAGCGCCCGTTCGGTGGTCACCGCGACCCGGGTGGGCGCATCGTCCAGCGGCGCCAGGCGCGCACGCAGGGTGGTGTCCGCGGTCCGGCATTGCACCGCGAGCGCGCCCTGGCCGGGTGCGGGTGGGCAGGCGAATAGGTCGAGCGCTTCGTCCGGAGCGAAGGCGATGCCCAGGCGCTCCAACCCCGCCGCGGCGAGGATCGTCGCGTCGTACTCGCCGGACAGCACCTTGCGCAGGCGGGTGTCCACGTTCCCCCGGATCGCGCGCGTCGTCACGTCCGGCCGGAGCGCGCGAAGGAAGGCGTCCCGGCGCGGACTTGAGGTCCCGACGCTCGCCGCCTGCCGCAGCGAGGCGAGGCCCCCTCGGGCCGCGGTGATGAGCACGTCGCGGGGATCCGCGCGCACCGGGATCGCGGCGATGCACAGATCGCCGCGCTCGGCGGTGGGGAGGTCCTTCAGCGAGTGCACCGCAAGGTCGATCTCACCGCGCCGGAGCGCCTCCTCGATCGCGGTGACGAACACCCCGTCGCCCAGCTCCGACAGTGGCGCCGCACTCGTGTCGCCGGTCGTGGTGACGATCCGCAGCTCTACGTCCGGCCCGAGCGCAGCGGCGATGACGCGGGACTGCACCAGGGCGAGCGCGCTCCCTCGGGTGCCGAGCACGAGGGTCACGACGAGCGTCCCGTCGGAGAGAGCCCAAAGAGCTCGCGCGCCGCGCCCTCGCGGTCCGGATCGGCCTTGAGGGCGAGCGTCGGCTGATGGAGCAGTGCGTTGGTCAGGCCGCTGGCGAGCGCCTCGACGACGCGGCGGTCGCGCTCGGGCAGATGGCCGAGCCGCGCGAGCGCCCGCTCCAGCTGCGCCGCTCGGACCTGTTCGGCCTGCTCGCGCAGGTCGCCGATGGTGCGCGCCGCACCTCGTTCCCGTGCCTGGGCGGCAAAGGCGCGCGCGGCCTCTTCGCAGCGGAGCGCGATCGCCTCGAGGCGTACGGGATCGGCAGCGACGGCAGCGGCGAGGTCATCGACATCCCGATAGCAGAGGCCGGGGAGCGTCCGCGCGTCCTCGGCGACGCTTCGCGGCACCGCGAGGTCCACGACGACGAGCGGCCGAAGCGCGGCGCGGCCACCGAGCGCTTCCGCCGTCAACACGGCGCCGCGGGTATCCGCGGCCGAGATGATCGCGTCGGATGCGGCGATCGCGGGCCCGAGCGCACCGAACGGGATCGTCCGTCCGCCGCACGCGGCGGCGATGGCCGCGGCCCGCTCGGGATCGCGGTTCGCGATGAGCAGCGAGCCGATGCGGGTACCGAGGGCGCGTGCGGCGAGCTTGCCGATCTCCCCCGCGCCGACGACCAGCACCGTCGCCTGTGCCGGGTCATCCAGATGCCGGA
>DATLEG010000043.1:0-2903 GCA_035525465.1 Saccharimonadales bacterium (SeqCode) | reverse complement strand
ATGACGATGGGCTACGACCATGTCGAGGCCGGCCCGCTGGTCCGCAGCTCGTATCACGCCGAGCGGCATGTGGGGCTGGGTGGCGCCTAGCCTGCACGCGACCGCGCTCGGGCGGATCGGCTATCTCGATGCGTGGCGGCTGCAGGAGGCGGTGGCCGCCCGCATCCGCGCCGGGGGACCGGAGCGCCTTCTGCTGCTGGAGCACGACCCGGTCTACACGATCGGCCGCCGCGGCTCCATCGATCACCTCACCGCCTCGCCCGACGAGCTGCGCGCGACCGGCGCGTCGGCGTATCGGGTCGACCGCGGCGGGGACATCACCTATCACGGCCCCGGCCAGCTCGTCGGCTATCCGCTCGTCTCGCTAGGGGAGCATCCTGATGTCGTCGGGTACGTGCGTGCGCTGGAGTCGGCCCTCATCGCGGTCCTCGGAGACCACGGGATCGCCGGCCGCACGGTCGAAGGAAGGACCGGCGTCTGGGTGTCCATCCCTGACGGCCGCGACGCGAAGATCGCGGCGATCGGCGTTCGGGTGACCCGCGGGATCGCGATGCATGGATTCGCGCTCAATGTCTCCACCGATCTCGCGGCGTTCGACCGGATGATCCCCTGCGGGTTCGTGCACGAGGTCGCCTCGTTCGAGCGCTTGGGAGTACAGGTCCCGCTGCAGGACGTCATTGTCCGGGTCGGGGTGCGGCTCGCCGAGGGGCTCGGCCGCGAGCTGCGCTGGGATGACCGGATCGCGCCGCCGGCCGACGATGAGATCCCGGCCGGTGCTCCGGTGCGCGAGGCGGAGGACCTGCTCACCGCGACCGCGGCCTGAGGGCGCACGACGATGCTCATCCGCGAGGGGCCGGCGACGGAGCTCACCGTGGCGACCCGGATCCTGGCCCACGCCGGCGCCCTCGGGGCGGACGGACGCGTGGCCCTGGTGACCGGTGAGGTCGTCTACCTGGCGGGGCGAGGGATCTCGCCGCACACGATGACCCCCTACGACGTGGTCGCGGTCCGTCTGGGGGATGGGACCGAGCTCTGGGGCGAGCCGCCCGAGGACATCGAGCGCTACCTCGCCGCCCTTCGGATCACCCC
The DNA here is from genome assembly GCA_035525465.1 of Saccharimonadales bacterium (SeqCode). GTDB lineage: Bacteria > Chloroflexota > Limnocylindria > P2-11E > P2-11E > UBA4735. The sequence goes on along the minus strand of DATLEG010000043.1, from coordinate 1,814 downwards.
GGAAAGCGGAGCGGCCGCGGTCGCGCCCGACGGGACCTTGGTCACCGCCCCGACGGTACGCGAGTGCGTGGCGCACCTCCTCGGCCGGCCCTGGCTGGAGGCCGAGGCGTCGGCCCGCTCGTCCGGGGCGCTCATCGGCGCCTACCCCGCCGGCCAGGACGGATAGCCGGCCGCTCAGCCGGGCGGCTCGAGATCGGGCGGCGCGCCGCCCTCCGGGCGCTCATAGGCCGTTTGCATCGCAACCTTCTTCCGGCGCTTGCGCTTCTCGAATGGCCCGCGGACGTCGAATCCGAGCTGGTACTGGCTCGCCGCATGAAGCAGGGCGTCGGCGGGCGAGAGCCCAAGGACACGCACCAGGTCGTCGTAGAGCCGGTCGAAGCGCTGCCGGTCCTCGTCGGTGTGCACGACATCGGGATAGGCCGGGGCGCGCAACGTGGTCACCGCGCCTCTTTCGGCCCCTTCTTCGCGCTGATCGCGCGGATGAACGCCTCGACCGGGATCGCGGGGAGCGTCTCGATCGACAACGTGCCTCGCGCCCCGAGGCTGACCGACAGGCGGGCGATCGCCTCGGCGTCCTTTGCTTCGACGATGTTGACGAAGTCGTAGCGGCCAAGGGTCGCGTACTGCGCGATGACCCGGGCCCCCTGCGCCTCGATCTCCTTGTTCACCTCTTTGATCCGCCGCGGGTTCGCCTGGAGCGTCTTCACACCGGACGAGCTCACCTTGGTCAGCAGCACATAGGTCGCCATGTCTTGCCCTCCTCGTCGCGCGTTGGGATGAGGATATGACGCCAGGGGGACAGGACATCCCGCTCAGCCCACGACCGGCCGAGATGGGCTACTTGTTGAAGTAGACCTTGTTGATCTCGATGTAATTCTTCCACTTGTCCGGAACGGCGTCCTCGGGGAAGATCGCGCTCACCGGGCACACCGACTCACAGGCGCCACAGTCGATGCACTCATCCGGGTGGATGTAGTACATGTTGTCGGCGTCGGTGGTGTAGATGCAGTCCACCGGACAAACGTCGACGCAGCTCGCATCTTTGACGGTCACACATGGCTCGGTGATCACGTAGGCCATTCGTCGTTCGTCCTCACAAATCCACAGCGTCCGGAGCCGCAGGAGCGGGCCCTCCAGGCCATCCGAAGGCTATCATCACCAACCGATGAGTGAAATCGCCGACACCGCGGAGTTCCCGCTTCCGGCCGATGTGACCGACGAGGAGCGGTCGACCGCGCTCCGCGAGATCGGTCGCCATGCCCAGATCGTCGGGGACGAGCCCCGGCGCATCCGTTTCCGCGGGCGGACCCTCGGCCAGACCGGACCGATCTGGCATTTCCAGTACACCCGCGTCTACGCCGTCGCGCAGGGCTTCCTCGTGGCGGGTCACGATCTGCGTGCCGGCATCGTCGTCCGTCACGCCGAGGCGCTCGACGCTGTGACCGAGGGGTTCGGCAACGACGGGGTCCGCGAGTTCATCGAGGATGAGCTCCGCTTCCGCAAGGTGCTCCCCGCCCTCCCCGCGGGCTCGCCGCACTAGATCCGCCGGTGCCCACCAGCCGGGAGCGCAAGGCGGCGCGGCCTCCCAAGCGGGTGCCCGGCGGGCCGCTGGACGAGGATCCCCTGGCCCGGTGCGCCGATCAGCCGGACCCGCAGCTGCTGCGGGGCATCGAGGAATTCAACGCCGGGCGGTTCTTCGAGCAGCACGAGACCTTGGAGATACTCTGGCGGGACACCCGCGCTCCGGTCCGGGCGCTGTTCCACGGGATCCTGCAGATCGGCGTCGGCTTCCATCACTGGGGCAAGGGCAATCA
>DATLEG010000038.1:0-3673 GCA_035525465.1 Saccharimonadales bacterium (SeqCode) | reverse complement strand
AGGGCTTGCAGCGCAACGACCTGCAGGTCGTGAGCACCGATCACTGCCCGTTCTGCATGAAGGAGGGCTTTCAGGGCCAGCCCAAGCAGAAGGAGCTCGGGAAGGGCGACTTCTCGAAGATCCCGAACGGCGCGCCAGGGGTCGAGACCCGGATGGCGCTCATGTTCGACGGCGGTGTCGTCGCCGGTCGGATCACCCCGAGCCGCTGGATCGAGCTCTGCTCCACGACGCCGGCGAAGATCATGGGGCTGTTCCCGCGCAAGGGGACGATCGCCGTGGGGAGCGACGCGGACATCGTGATCTGGGATCCGAAGGCCACCCAGACGCTGTCGGCGAAGACCCACCACATGCGGGTGGACTACAACCCCTATGAGGGACGCAAGGTCAAGGGCAAGGCGGTGACGGTGCTGTCACGTGGAGAGGTGATCGTGGAGAAGGACCGCTTCCTTGGGAAGAAGGGCCGCGGGAAATTCATCAAGCGCCGAAGTCCGGTGTTCCAGACATGAGCGTCTACACGCTGCTCGTCCGCCACGAGACTTGGGCGACCGACCGGCTCATCGCGTTCTGCGAGGGGCTCACCCCGGACCAGCTGGAGCTCAAGGTCCCCGGCACCTACGGGACGATCGGCGCGACGCTGCAACATCTCGTCGGCGCGAAGGAGCGCTACTACCAGACGCTGGCGAAGGTGGCCCCGGACCCCGACGCGATCGGCGATGACGATGGCGTCGACCTGGCCCGGCTCCGCCGCCGGTCGCTGGCGCTGGGGGAGGGGCTGCTCCGTGTGGCCGACCTCGATCCGGATACCGTTCTCGAGCGCCGCCGCCGCGACGGCACGATCCTGACCGCGAAGGCGGGCACGATCCTGGGGCAGCTCATCCATCATGGGAACGACCACCGCACGCACATCGAAACGACCCTCAGCGCGCATGGGATCACCGACGGTCGTCCGGACCTCGACGTGTGGTCGTTCGTCGCGGCGGGGGGATAGCGCCGCCGCGGCGTCAGCGGAGGCCGGTCACGGCGTACGCCGGGACCGGTCTGTGGAAGCCTTTCAGCTCAAGGTCACCGGCGGGCTCAGCGGTCACCTGGTCCTCGATCATCCCGTAGGCCCGCTGCTGCACCAGGGTCTGCCCCGGCGCGGCCGCGCCGGAGAGCCGCGAGGCGAGATTCACGACGATGCCCACCGCGCCGTAGTCGAAGCGACCCTCAAAGCCGATCCGCCCGAGCGTCGCGTACCCGACCGCGATCCCGATGCCGAGGCCGAGATCGTAGCCGCGCTTGCGCCAGCCGGATTGCAGCTCGGCGAACCGCTCCTGCATCGCGAGGGACATCCGGGCCGCCTGCAGCGGCGGATCGGGACAGACGATCGGGTCATTGAAGAAGATCATCATCCCGTCGCCCGCGAAATGTTCCAGCGTCCCTTCATACCTGAAGATCACCTCGCCCATCGCGGCGTGATAGGTCCGGAGCACCCCGAGGGCCTCCTCCGGCTCCGCCGTCTCGGAGAATGAGGTGAAGTTCCGCAGGTCCGCGAACACGACGGTGATCTCGCGGCGATGCCCTTCGAGGAGGATCTCACCGCCCTGGGACATCACCAGCTCGGCGATCTGCGGTGAGAGGAAGCGGCGGAGGCGTCCGAGCCGCGCGAGCTCGTCGACCTGTTCGTTCACCCGCGTCTCGAGGGTCTGGTTCCACTCCGCCAGCTCGAGCTTCTGCCGTGCGATCTCGTCGTGGTAGGTCTTGACCCGAAGGAGGGATCGGACCCGGGCAAGGAGCTCCGGCTGATCGAAGGGCTTCGCGATGAAATCGTCCGCGCCGGCCTCGATCGCCTTCACCTTCTCCGGGAGTCCGCTCGCGGTGACCATGACCACCGGCAGGAAGCTGGTCTTCGGGTCGGCCCGCAGCCGGCGACAGACTTCGTAGCCGTCGATCCCCGGGAGCATGATGTCGAGCAGGACCAGGTCAGGCTTGGCGGTCAGCGTCTTGAGGAGGGCCTCCTCGCCGGTCGCCGCGGTGACGACCTCATACCCGTTGGGCACGAGCACCGCTTCCAGGAGCCGCAGGTTCTGGGGGATGTCGTCGACCGCGAGGATCCGGTGTGGCGCGCTCACCGTTTCGTCTCGAGGTGGCTCCGGACCTGATCGGGGAACGTCTTGATGTCGATGGGCTTGGCGATGAAGCCGTCGAAGCCGGCGGCATCGAAGCGTTCCCGGTCACCGGACATCACCGAGGCGGTGAGCGCGACGGTGGTGATGCGCGCCGTCGCGTCGTCCGCTCGGATCCGGCGCAGCGCCTCGATCCCGTCGATGCCCGGCATCTGGATGTCCATCAGGATGAGCTGTGGCCGCTGCTCGCCGGCGAGCCGGACGCCGGTCTCACCGTCCGTCGCCTCGATCGTGCGGAAGCCATGGAACCGGAGGACGTCACGCGTCAGCTTCAGGTTCTTTTCGTTGTCTTCGACGATGAGGATGAGCTCGTTCGCCATCAGGACTCCTTCACCAGGGGCAGCGTGACGGTGAACGTACTGCCTTTCCCCGGTTCGCTCTCCAGGGTGACGGTCCCACCGTGCAGCTCGACGAAGCGCTTGGACAGGGTGAGGCCAAGGCCGGTGCCCTCGCGGGATTGTGCGGTCTGGCGCCGGGCCTGTTGGAACTCTTCAAAGATGCGCTCCTGGTCTTCGGCGGCGATCCCGATGCCGGTGTCGTGGACCGCGATCCGAATGCCCCCCTCGGACTCCCAGGCGTGGAGGCGTACCGATCCGCCGTCGGGCGTGAACTTCACCGCATTCGTTAGGAGGTTCACCGCCACCTGTTTCAGCTTGCGCTCGTCCGCTACGACGACGTCGAGCGGCGGATCGACCTGCAGACCGAGGCTGATGCCATGGTTGGTCGCCCGTTCGCGGATCAGCGTGACGGCGTTCCCGAGCGCGGCAACGAGCGAGAACGGCGCCAGCTGCAGGTCCATCCGACCCGCCTCGATCTTGGAGAGATCGAGGATGTCGTTGATGAGCGAGAGGAGGTGTCGGCCGGAGCTGACGATGTCGGCGAGGTAGTCCGTCTGCTGCTCGTTCAGCTCACCGAACATCTTCTGCTGCAGGACCTCGGAGAAGCCGATGATCGCATTGAGCGGCGTGCGCAGCTCGTGCGACATGTTCGCCAGAAATTCGCTCTTATGCCGGTTCGCGACCTCGAGCTGAGCCGACTTCTGCTGGATCTCGTTGAACAGCCGAACGTTCTCGATCGCGATCGCGGCCTGCCGTGCGAACGATTCGACAAGCTCGATCTCCCGCTCGTCGAACGGGCGGACCTCGATCCGGACGAGGTGAATGACGCCCAGGACGTCGTCGTTCCGCAACAGCGGCACGCCGAGGCCGGTCCGCGCGCCGATGGAGACCATTCCACCTGACTCGGGCACCGTCGGATCGGAGCGGAGATCGGTGATGTGCACCGTCCGCCGCTCGCGGAAGACCCGTCCAGTGAGCGAAGCCGTGTCAGCGCGCCGCGCGTCACCTTCCGTGAACTCCGCACCGGCCGGCCGCCGCGCGGCCACGACGCGGAACGTCCCTTCCCCGTCGTTCTGGCGGACCCACCCGTATTCGGCCCGGCAGAGGGCCAGGGACTTGTCGAGCACCATCTCGAAGACGGGTGTGAGGTCGAAGGCGTTCTGGCTCATT
>DATLEG010000003.1:0-6524 GCA_035525465.1 Saccharimonadales bacterium (SeqCode) | reverse complement strand
TGTAGGCGATGTCGTACAGCCCCATGTGCGTCTCGCCGTCCTCGCCGACGAGCCCCGCGCGGTCCATCGCGAACACGACGGGCAGGCGCTGGATCGCGACGTCGTGCACGACGTTGTCGTAGCCGCGCTGGAGGAACGTGGAGTAGATCGCGACGATCGGAATGATCCCCTGGGTCGCGAGGCCTGCGGCAAAGGTCACCGCGTGCTGCTCGCAGATGCCCACATCGAAGAGGCGCGTGGGGAACTCTTTGAACAGGGGGGTCAGGCCGGTGCCCGCGGGCATGGCGGCGGTGATCGCGACCGCCTTCGGCTCGCGGCGCATCGCTTCCGCGACGGTGTCGGCGAACACCTTCGTGTACTGCGGCGCCGTCGCCTTCGCGGAACCGGTGGCCGATACCCCGTGCCACTTCTGGTTGTCCTCTTCCGCCGGGGTGTAGCCGTGGCCCTTCTGGGTGTGGACGTGAACGAAGACCGGGCCATCGTCGAAGTCGCGGGCCTTTCGCAGCACCCGCTCGACCTCGAAGAGGTCATGGCCGTCCACCGGGCCGAAGTAGGTGAAGCCGAACTGCTCGAACAGGATGTTCGGGATGAAGATCGCCTTCAGCGAATTGAACAGGCGCCGCCGTGCCTCCTCGGCCAGCTCGCCGCCGGGCATGTGCTCGAGCACCGCTCGGGCGACGTGCTTCATCTCCTTGTAGGGGCCGGCGGTGCGCACGTTCTCGAGCATCCGCGACACCGCGCCGACGTTGGGCGCGATGCTCATCCCGTTGTCGTTCAGCACCACGGTCATCCGGGTCCGCATCGCGCCGATGTTGTTGAGCGCCTCCCAGGCCATGCCGGCGGTGAGCGCCCCGTCCCCGATGATCGCGACCACGTGCTCCCTGCCTCTATTCAGATCCCGCGCAACCGCCATCCCCTGCGCGGCGGAGATCGATGTGCCGGCGTGGCCCGCCCCGAACGGGTCGTGCTCCGACTCGGTGCGCGAGAGGAACCCGCTCATGCCGCCGAACTGGCGCAAGGTCGCGAAGTCCTTCTTTCGGCCAGTGAGGAGCTTGTGCACGTAGCCCTGATGTCCCGTATCCCACACCAGCTTGTCGTCCGGCGAGTGAAAGACCCGGTGCAGGGCGACGGTGAGCTCGGTGGTCCCGAGGCTGGAGGAGATGTGACCGCCCGTCTTCTGCACCGCTTCGACCGTGAATTCACGGATCTCGCGGCACAGCTGCAGGAGCTGCTCGCGGCTCAACCCGCGCAGATCCTCCGGCCCGTTGATGCCGTCGAGCAGGGGTGTCACACGACTAGTCTAGAGGGGTGTTCGATCTCGAACGGCGCAGCGCGGTGGTCACCGGCGGCACCGGAAACCTTGGTCCGGCGGTGATCCGCGCATACCTGGCAGCGAACGCACACGTCTGCGTCGCGGTCCGCGATGCGGCGAAGGGCGCCGCGCTCGCAGCAGCGCTTGCCGACCAGGCCGGTGACCCGGAGGATCCTCGCCTCCTGCTCGTCACGGCCGATCCGGCGGATCCGGTGGCGATGGCCGCGCTCGTGGACCGGGTGATGCGGACCTGGGGCCGCCTCGACATTCTGGCCAACCTCGCCGGCAGATTCGCGGCCGCCGCGCCGAATGACGCGGCTGCCGCGCAGGAGCTGTGGGACGCCAACGTCCGCACCGCCCTCGTGGCGACCGACGCCTGCCTCCGGCCGATGCGTGCGCGCGGCCGCGGACGGATCGTGAGCGTCGCCGCGTTCGGCGCCCTTCGCGGGGGGAAGAACGCCGCCGGCTACGCGATGAGCAAGTCCGCGGTCATCCGCTGGACCGAATCGCTCGCTGCCGAGGTGAAGGGCGAGGGGATCACCGTGAATTGCGTGCTCCCCGGGACGATCGACCATGCGGCGAACCGGGCCGCGATGCCCAAGGCCGATCCGACCACCTGGGCGAGTCCCGCCGAGGTCGCCGCGGCGATCCTGTTCCTCTCGAGCGATGAGGCCTCCGGCATCACCGGCGCCGCCCTGCCGATCACCGCGCGGGCGTAGCCAGCAGCTCCTCCAGCATCGCCGCCCACTCCGCGTACGCGGCGGCCGAGGGATGGAGACCATCGGAGGCGAGCTGCTTCGCGTCGGCCTGGCGGCGCATGAGCGGGAAGAGATCGATGTAGCGCCCGCCGGCGCGCTCGACCTCCTCCCTGGCGATCTGATTGAAGGCTTCGATCTTCGCGCGCAGCTCGGCCGGCGTGCCGAACGGTGCCGCCGCGGGTGAGATCGACCAGTCGGGCTGCGGGAGGGCGACGAGCCCTCCGGCGGGAATGCCCGCCGCGCCGAGCGCCGAATGGATCCGCTGGAGCTGGGCCCGGTACTGGTCCGCCGAGCGGCCGCGGACGATGTCATTCGATCCGATGAGCACGGTGACGAAGGTCGGCTTCACCGTCGCCGCGAGCGGGAGCTCGCGCGCGATGAGGTCGTCGGTGGTGAAGCCGTTCACCGCCGGATTGGTGAGCTCCACCGCGCGTCCCGCCTTCTTCCAGCGATCCACCAGGACCGCCGGGAACGATCGCTCCGGCGTCGTGCCGGTGCCGATGGTGAACGAGTCACCAAGGGCCAGGTAGCGCTCGCTCGCAGGATCAGTGGCCACGGATCCTCCACCGCACGCGACCTGCGCGAGCGCCACGAATAAGAGCGGAATGATCCGCTGTTCTAGTGTTAACACGCTTTCAGAAAGGGACGGATGTGGCCGACTACGACCTGGTGATCATCGGTGGCGGTCCCGCGGGTCTCACCGCCGGACTCTACGCCGCGCGTGCCAACATGAATGCCGTCCTGCTCGAAGCGAAGGACACCGGTGGGGAGATCCTCAACACAGACCTCATCGAGGACTGGCCGGGGGAGGAGTCCATCACCGGGCGGGCGCTCGCCGACAAGATGGCGGCCCACGCGCTGAAGTTCGGCCTGAAGATCGAGACCTACCAGGCGGTCAAGAAGATCCGCAGCGACGGTGACAAGAAGATCATCGAGATGGCCGACGGCAAGACGCACACCGCCTACGCGGTCATCGTCACCGTCGGCGGCGAGCCGATCAAGCTCGGCGTCCCAGGTGAAGAGGAATATCACGGGCGTGGCGTCTCGTACTGCGCGGTCTGCGACGGGGCGTTCTTCAAGGGCGTCGACCTCGCGGTGGTCGGCGGCGGGGATTCGGCCTTCCAGGAGGGCCTGTTCCTCACCCGCTTCGCGAAGAAGCTGTACGTCGTGCACCGCCGCACCGATTACCGGGCCCAGGGGATCCTCCAGGATCGCCTGCTCGGCATGGAGCAGGTCCAGCCCGTCACCCCGGCAACGATCAAGGAGATCGGGGGGAACGGCGACGTGAAGTGGATCGATGTGGTGCGCGACGGGAAGACCGAGCGGATCGATGTCGAAGGCGTGTTCATCTTCGTCGGCTTCAAGCCGGTGGGCCGGCATCTCTTCGATGAGCACATCGACCACGATGAGAACGACTATCTCCTCACCGACCAGTACATGCGCACGAACATCCCGGGGATCTATGCCTGCGGCGACACCCGCGCGCAGCTCGCCAAGCAGATCACCACCGCGGTGGGCGACGCGACGACCGCGGTCATCCACGCCGAGCGGTATATCGAGGAGCTCAAGCACGCCCGCAAGACGTTCCCCGAAGCATCGAGCGAGGCCCTCGAGCGGTCGGTGGAGCGGATGCGGCCGGGCCGCTATCTCGCCGGCCAGACCATCATTCGCGAGGGCGAGCCCTCCGACGCGCTCTACATCCTCACCCGCGGGACGGTGGGCGTGTTCCGGCGCGATCCGTCCGGCGCCGAGGTGGAGATCAACACGCTCGGGCCGGGAGATTTCTTCGGCGAGATCGGATTGCTCACCGGCGCCGAGCGTGGGGCGACGGTCCGCGCGACCTCACCGGTCGAGCTGCTCGTCCTCGATCGCGAAGGATTCCAGACGCTGGTCGAGGGGTCTCAGGCGACGAGCGAGCACGTGAACGAGCTCATGACGAGCCGATTGGCTGACGCGACGGCCCGCTCCGGATGGTAGGGGCGGGCAGCAAGACTGCGGGCGGTCAGCCGCCGGGGGCGGGACGCGGCGCGATCCGGACGAGGGGCGCGAACGGCGGCGCCAGCCGCTTGACGTAGCTCACCAGGTCATTGAGATCGAATGGCTTCTTCACGTACATCGCGACGCCGCGCTCGCGAAGCTCATGCGCGTGCTCGCGCATCGTCCCGGTCTCGAAGATCACCGGCACGTTTCGATAGCGCTCATCGTCGCGGAGCTGGTCGTAGAGCTCCACCCCGGACATCCCGGGGAGCTGGAGGTCGAGGACGATGAGATCCGCCGGGACGGTGCGCAGGGTCTCGAGGGCATCGGTCGCGGTCCCGACCCGGACCGCCGTGTACCCGGCCTCATCGTTGATCGCGTCGACGACGACGTCCCCGATCGGCTTGTCATCTTCGACCACGAGGACCACCCGCTTCCGACCGGGCTCCGCCGGCCGCCTCGCTCGCTTGGAGCGGATCTTCGGAGTTGTCGTGTCCTGCGCGTTCATATCGGACGCCCCTCACCCTGCCGGCACTGGCCGGTCGCTGCGCTACGGACGAGTCCCCCGCATGCTTCGGGCCGTGGGAGCCGCCGTGACGCGTCCGTTACGTGGCCGTGCCATCATCGCCGACTGCCGCTCGGCGAGGGGACCGCGAGGCCGGCTATTGGCCCGGCGTGACCTCGGGGACCCCCGGCTTGCGCCGGCCTCGACCGCCCCGGCGGCCGCGGGTGCGCCGCTTGGGCGGCGCGACGGCGATGCTCGCGTCGGCGCTGCCGGGGATGGCGATCCCATCCTCGGTGTCCGGACCGTCGTCTTCCCCGTCGTCGCGCTCCACCGACCCGGCTTGGAGGACCGCGTCGACCTCGGTCTCGGCCGCCGCGGGGCGTCCCGGCCGTCCGCCGGTGTCCTCGCCGTCGACCGCAAGGGCGCTGAATTTCCCCAAGATCGTGACCACCTGGGTATTGGCCCGATCGATGACGTACCCGGCCTTGCGGCCGTGATCCTCGCCGCGCATCACGCCCGACTCGACCGCCCGGCGGAGGTTGGACTCGAGCGCGTCGCCCTCGACCCGGGAGAGCAGCTCGCTGAAGAGCGCGCTGTTCACCCAATCGATCTTTTCGCCGGTCTTGGTCGAGCCGACGAAGCTGAACAGGTGGACGATGGACGCCGAGGCCTGCCGGGCGTATCGCACGAGCGGGTGCTCGTCCGCCAGCCAGCACATCGTGATCTGCCGGCCGTCACGCGCGACCTGCTCGGTCGCGATGGCACCGCGCTCTTCGGCGATGTTGAACAGGGTCTCGAGCAGGAGCCGCCGCTGGGTCCGGCCCTTGGCCAGGCCCCCGGGCTGATCGGCGCGGGAGAGCGGGTCCAGGACCGCTTCCACCGCGGGGATCCGCCGGGTGTCCTTGCTGGTCACCGAGTCGATGCGGCGGAGGACCCGGACGAGGTGGAACACCGTCTCGGCCACGAGCGGCGAGGAGAAGTTCGGGGCGAGGAGCTGCTTGGAGGCCAGGCGCGTGCGGGCCGCCTGGACCGCGCGCACATGCTGCTGGTCCACGGCCGCGTCGATGCGCTGCTCGAGGACGGTCGAGGCTTCCTGCTCGGACAGGGGCACGACGCTCCGGACGAAGTCGCCGCGGGGCATGTCGTCGGCCCGGAGCGCGACGAGCTGATCCATGAGCAGGACGACCAGACGCCGCTGCTCCTTCTCCGACTCGGGGGTGCCGGTCGGGACGACCGCGGGGACGACCGGCGCGACGCGCGCGGTGCCGCCGCCGCTTCCGCCGCGTCCCCGGCCGCCGCGGGTGCCGCGACCGCGCGCAAGGCGCGGGCCGCCGAGGCTGCCGCCGGCGCCGTTGGACAGGTGCAGCGGCTGCTTATCGGCCTGGGTGTCATCGGTCCGGAGCTGGCCGGTGCGGATCCAGCGGGCCTCGGGGATGAGGTCCTCGAGGAGGAACACATCGTCGCGGAGGTACGGGGATTCGCGGAGCTCGTTCGCCAGCGACTTGTCGCCGGCGACGAGGTAGACGTTCTTGTCCTCATCCTTCAGCGCCTTGCAGAGGGCGTTCAGGTCGCGGTCGCCGGAGACGATGAACCAGACCTGGATCTCCGGCCGGTCCTTATAGAGCAGCTTCATCGTCCGGGTGATGAGGATCGCGTCCGAGCGGCCCTTGAGGAGCCGCCCGCTCATCCGCTGGGCGACCGCGACCGGCTCGATGCCGGTGAACTCGAGGGCCATGAGCAGGGTCTCGTCCTGGTTGGCGACCTCCGAGCCGAAGATCGCCTGCTTCACGCGGACCGGGCCGAATTCAGCGGCCTTCTGCAGGATCGCCTGGAGGATCGAGAGCGAGGAGGGAAGAGGACCGTCGGTGTGCTGGCGCAGGGTGTAGTAGACGTTCTCCCAGTCAATGAGGAGGGCGACGTCGGGCAAGGTGTTTCTCCGATGTTGGCTCGCGTGCCGCCCGCCCATTCGTGG
>DATLEG010000026.1:0-2731 GCA_035525465.1 Saccharimonadales bacterium (SeqCode) | reverse complement strand
TCCATCTACCCCCCTGACGAGCGGCGAGGAGGGTTTGTCGCGCCCGAAACCCGGTTACGCCGGGTAGCGGTCCTTGAACGCGGCCCGGGCGCGGGCGATCCGGCTGCGGGCGGCGGACATCGTCGTGCCCTGGATCTGGGCGATCTCCTCGTAGGAGTAGCCCTCCAACGCGTGCAAGAGCAGCGCGGCGGCGTTGTCCGGCGGGAGTGAGCGCAGGATCTCCCCGATCTCGGCCCGGGTCCGCCTGGCGGTGTGGGTGTCATCGGCGTGCGGCTCTTCGGCGGTCCCGTGGAGGTCGGTCCAGGGGAGCCAGGCGAAGCGCTTGCGCCGCCGCAGGTGATCGATCGCGGTGTTGTTCGCGATCCGGTAGAGCCAGGGGAGGAGCTTCTGGTCGCCCTCGAGGCGGCCGATCGCCCCGTGGGCCTTCACGAAAGTGTCCTGGGCCAGGTCGTCGGCGGTCTCGGCCGAGCCGGAGATCCGCAGCAGGAAGGTGAAGATCCGGCCGCGGTAGGCGTTGTACAGGAGCTCGAACGCCCGGTCGCGGTCCTCTTTGGCCAGGGCGACGAGCTGGGCGTCGACCGGCAGCCGCTCGCTTTGGGGGTAGCCGCCGGCCGCGGCATCGGGGTCGCCGCTGCGACGCTCGGTCGAGAACAGGACCGCCAGGCTCGACAAGGTCAGCACCCCTTCCGCGTGAAGCGCGTGGACGGGCCAGCGCAGTCTAGAACGGGGAGTCGAGCCCACTTGGTACGCCAGAGACAGACCGGGCAGGCGCCCGCTGGGGACTAAGCGGGAATCAGCTGCTGGAGGCCCACGCCCTGTGAAGGCTCGCGCAATACGAGACTCCCGCCCGGAAGAGCCTTCAATTGGTTGGCCAAGGTCCTCCAAGGCGAATGCACGCTGGCGTAGTGCTGAAAGCCGACGATCTCCCAGCCGACCACTTCGGTCGGCTCGTCGACGCGGACGATCGAGTACATCCCATCGTCGTCGAATGGCTTGTTGAACGTGCCCTCGATCGGACCCTCGACAAGCCACAGCTGCAGCGTGTCGCCCGATGGCTCGTAGATCAGTTCCTTGATGACGGTGTCAGTCATTTCCTCATCCGGACAATACGTGTGAATCTCTTGAGCTCGTCGGACGGAAAGGACGTCGCGATGCTGCCAAGTACACCGGCCCAGCGTACGACGACGTACAAGTAGAGGCGACCATACCGAGCCGGGAGCACGCCGCGCCGGTAGTAGCCGGAGGCTCCGTCCGGAAGGTCAACCACGAGATCCGGGTCAGCGAGCGTCTGCCGAATGGCCTCGTGCCAGTACGCCGTCTCAGGCCGCTTTCGAACATGCGTCTCATACCCGGCGCGTTCCCACCTTATCGGTCTTCCTTCGTAATCGGTCGCTTGGATGGGGGGCTCGAATGCGTCTTTCGAAGGAATCGTCATCTCCGATCACCCACATCTTCGGCTGTTCGCGGAGCGTTGACAGGAACGGGGACCGCTCCCGGATCCGCCGCGCGAGATCGGCGTCGGTCCAGGGAACGATGTTCGCCCGTCGTCCTGATCGCTCCAGCGAGGCGCGCGCCGCGTCATCCACCGCGGCCCAGTCTCCGCCCACGGTGAGCACATCGACATCGCTCTCGGCATCGTCCCGACCTTGCGCGAACGATCCGAAGATGAAGGCGAGCGATACGCCGAGCGGCCCCAGCGCGGTTTGGAGCGACCGCACGACGCCGTGGGTGCGTGCGTACAACTCGCGGAGCGGGTGCAGGAGCGGATGCTTCGGGTCGATGCTCCAGAGCCGCAGATTCGCGACCCGCCGACTCCGCACGATGCCCTCGGACTCAAGGCGCTCGAGCGCGCGCTGCACCGGATGCACCGACCCGCCGATCCGCCGGACCAGCTCTCGGGTGTGCAGCTCTTCACCGGGGATCGTCGTGAGGAGCGCCAGCAGCCGCCCCGCGGTCTGGCTACGCGAGAACGCGGTCGATGGGGTGACCATGTTGCTCATATTGAAACACTTGTGTCAATATCAGCAACGATTGTCTACTGGCCGAAGCCCTCGTAGATGAAGGCCGAATCGCCGCCGCCAAAGGAGAGCTCCTCGACCACCGCGACGATGCCGCCGCCGGTGCCGTCAGCGACGACCGCGTACTGGGTGTCGTCGGAAAGTCCGGCGACGGTGCGCGGGTCGATCGACACCGCGCCCGATGCGGGGAGGTTGTGGGTCGTCGTGGTCACCAGGGAGCCGTCGGTGAAGCGGTACCAGCGCAAGGTCGCGCTGGTCGCGCCGCCGCTTTGCAGGATGATCGGCGTCGTGTAGCCGTCAGGGCCGCCGAGGGTGCGGGTGACGTTGGGGAGGTAGGCCCGCGGTGTCGCGGTGGCGGCGGCGGTGTAGGCCATCGCCGTCGCGTCGCTCACGGGCAGGATGACCGCGGCGATCTGCCCGCCGCTCGCGGTGATGACGACCGAGTACGAGCCGTTCCCCAGACAGGTGGACGACTGCACCGTGCAGGGGGTCGTCGTGCCCAGGGTGAAGCGCGGATCGAAGGCCCACGACGCGCCGGGGCCGACCGACGGCCCGCTGAAGGTCTGCGCCGGGCGGGCGGTGCCCTGCGGGACGAAGGTGAGGACCGGAGCGACCGCGGTCGTCCCGACGTTCTGGACGACGATCGGGCTGAACCGGTTCACGCCGTCAGCCCCCTTGGCCGCGTACGGTCCGTAGAGGGTCGCCGCGCCACC
>DATLEG010000017.1:0-7885 GCA_035525465.1 Saccharimonadales bacterium (SeqCode) | reverse complement strand
GGCGGAACGCGGGACCGGATCCTCTGCGGGGTCGCGATCGGGATCCACCCCACGCCGGAGGCGCTCCTGGACACGATCGAGCGGGAGCTGGGGGCCGGCTACCAGCGGGTGAAGGTGAAGATCAAGCCCGGCGCCGACGGCCACTTCGCCGAAGCGATCCGCAATCGCTTCCCCGACCTTCCGTTCATGCTCGACGCGAACTCGGCCTACACCCTCGCCGATGCGCCGCTGTTCAAGCGCATCGACGCCTATCACCCGACGATGATCGAACAGCCGCTCGCCCACGACGACATCATCGACCACGCGGTCCTGCAGAAGCAGATGGCGACCCCGATCTGTCTCGACGAGTCGATCCACTCCGCGGAGGACGCACGGAAAGCGATCGAGCTCGACGCCACCCGCGTGGTGAACATCAAGGCCGGGCGCGTGGGCGGCTTCACCGAGGCCCGACGGATCCATGATCTCTGCGCCACGCACGACATCCCGGTGTGGTGCGGCGGCATGCTCGAGATGGGCATCGGCCGCGCGCACAACGTGCACCTGGCGTCACTGCCGAACTTCCGGCTCCCCGGGGACGTGTCGGCTTCTGAACGCTACTTCGAGACGGAGCTCATCGGAGAGCCGTTCACCGTCTCGGCGGATGGGACGATGGCCGTCCCGACCGGTCCGGGGATCGGGGTCACCGTCCTGGAGGACGTCATCCGGAAGCTTTCGCTCCGGACGAAGGAGCACCGGCCGGCTCGGTAGCCTCTTCCGGCCACACCACGACCTCGTCGATCACGGTCCCGAACGCGTCGACCAGGCGGACGTAGTCGCCGCGCTCCCACATGACGTGGGCCGTCGCGACCGCACCGGCCGCGTACACGTGCTTTCGCCCGGTCGTGCGGTCATCGGCCAGCGGGTGGAGCGCCGCGCGGACCTGCGAGCCCGAGTGGATCCGATAGATCTCCCCCGCACGAACGAACGCCGGGGAGCCCCAGGTGTAGACCCAGGTCCAATCGACCGGATGCACGATGTCGTTTCGCCACAGCGCCCGCAGGTGCTGGAGCCGCCAGTTCGCGAGGTCGGAGTCGAGGTTCACCGCGACCTCGACCCATTCGCTGTTCGCGTTCTCGGCCGGGGTGCCGGCGGGCGCCGGGCGGATCGAGAGGATCCGCGCCTTGTTCGCCTCGACCGGACGGAAGTCGGCCATGCCCGAACGCTAGCATCACCGCTACGCATTCGCCCTGGAGAAGACGATGACCGAGCACTCACGTGCGCTGATCGCCGAGATCGCCGGGACCTTCCTGTTCTTCCTCATCGGGGCCGGCTCGATCATCACCCAGACCTTCATCGGCTCGCCGCCCGGCGGGCTCCTGGCGATCGCGCTCGCGCACGGGCTCGCTCTTGCGATCGCGGTGTCGGTGTTCGGCGCGATCTCCGGCGGCCACTTCAACCCGGCGGTGACCTTTGGCCTCGCTGTCGCGGGGAAGCACCCCTGGCCCCGGGTCCTCACCTACTGGGCTGCGCAGCTCATCGGCGCGCTCCTTGCCGGTCTGGTGCTCCAGGCGTTCTTCCAGCACTCCCCCGCCGCGGTCGACGCGACGCGCCTCGGCACGCCAGGGCTCGGGAAGGGGGTCGGCGCCGGTCAGGCGATCCTCATCGAGGCCGTCCTGACCATCTTCCTGCTCTGGGCGGTGTTCGGCACGGCGGTCTCTCCGACCGCGCCCCGGATCGCCGGATTCGGCATCGGCGTCATGGTGGCCGCCGACATCCTGCTCGGCGGACCGCTCACCGGGGCGGCAATGAACCCCGCCCGCTGGTTCGGGCCGGCGGTGGTCTCACGTTTCCTCGACAACTGGTACGTCTATTGGATCGGACCACTCCTTGGCGCCGGTCTGGCCGGGCTCTCCTACCGGTACGTGTTCTCCGGCGACGGCGAGCGTGAACCGATCGCCCTGCCGCACGTCGATCTCCCCCACCCCGGCGAGCCGTCGCATCACCACGTCGCACCGGAGCCGGCTGAGCCGCGCGCCACCGACCGCACCGAACGCCTGTAAGGCGCGATGGCGGTCCGCGTGATCGGATCAGCCGCGGATGAGCCGTCCCCGCTCAGCTGGATCGAGCGGGTCGACCCGACGCAGGCTACGGGCGTCATCCAGACCGGCGTCGGCAGACACGATCGTGTCGATCCCGTTCAGCAGCGCGGTCGCGACGTGGATGCGGTCGTTCGCGCCGATCCGCGGTACCTCCAGCTGGAGGGCTCGCGCGACGATCTCGTCATTCACCGCTAAGAGCGGCGTAAAGAGCCGGTAGCTCTGCTCGGCCAGGCCATCGATATCGCCCAGCCGGCCGGTCCGCTCAAGATGCCAGATCTCCTCCAGGATCGCGGTGGACAGCCGGCCATCCGCCCGACCTGATGCGACCGCGTCCAGGATCTCGAGACAGGCCGCTCGGTACCGGGAGGGGACCGCGGCGTAGACGATGACGTTGGTGTCAACGAGGAACGTCATCGGCGGGCGCGTGCCCGGGCCAGACCTACCTGGGTCTCCCGCTCTGCGCCGACGATCTGCTCCAGCTCCTCGGGGGGAACGAAGCGACCCGCCGAGAACGCGCGGATCGCGTCGACCGCCTCACGCCTCCCGGCCGCTGGGACCGTGTGCACCCGCGCGTCGATCGCCTCCCGGATGAGCGCGCCGACCGACATGCCCCGCCGCTTGGCCTCGCGCTCGAGACGACGCCGCTGCACCGGGCTCAGCAGGACCTGGAGACGCTCGGAGAACATGCACATATCTTACACATGCATACGGCACGGCCTTGCGCATTGCAGGAACGGCAGCTTCGAAGAGGGCCAGGGTGAGGGGGCGAAGGTCTCTCGATGTCTTGAACCTGACAAAAAGTGAGGGGCGAGGGATTCGAACCCTCGACCAAGGGATTAAAAGTCCCCTGCTCTACCGCTGAGCTAGCCCCCCGGCGTTTTTCCCGAGCGATTTTCGGGTTTCTCGCCCTAGAGGATAGCCGCGACAACGCGAACGCCTTGACCCCGTTCACCGGGGACGGCCATGAGCTTCCGGTCGTCCGCTCCTGACTACATCCGTTCGACCCAGCGCGCGCGCCACGGCGGGGCGTCGAACGCCGGCGCGAAGAAGGTCGTCTGCTTGGCGACCTTGCCGTCGCGCATTTCGATGATCACCACGGCCTGGATGGTGTCCCCTCCGGCGTATGCGCCGGCGCTCTGGATCACGTAGACATCGCCGCTCCCGGTGATCCGCAGCGGCGTGAAGCTGGGGGTCACCACCCAGCGATCTTCGCTCCCCAGGATCCGGCGCGGCTTCAGATCCGGCAGCCCACCGGGGTAGCTCTCGTGGATCGCCTGATAGTTCGCGTGCCCTCGGATGCGCTCGCCCGATTGCGGCCACTCCTCCACGTAGTCCGGGTGCCGAAGGCTCGCCAGCGTCTGGTAATCGCTGGGAAGCGCATGCGCGTATCGCTCGACGATCGCTCGATCCCCCTGCTCCGGCACGCCGCACCTCCCGTCCGCGCGGCGAGCATACGTCGCGCCCGGCGTCACCTCGCCCTGGCGACGGCCGGACCGCCGCCGGTCAGGCGGGCTGTTCGCTCGGGTCGGCCGGGTCCACTCCGGCCATCAGCGAGCGCAGGGCCTGTCCAGCCACGCGTCGCCACTCGTGATCACCGGACGAGGGCTCGGCCGGGCAGCGGGCCCACTCGCCCTGATGGATCGTGAGCGTCGCCCCGGCCCCCGTGGCCGCGGCACGGCGGTGTTCGGGGCGGACACACTGCCAGTGGACCAGCTCGGAAGCCTGCATCGGCGGTAGAGATACGACCAAGCGGTCGGCGTTGTCAAGATACCCGGATGGACACCAGCAGGTCGGCATGCCTAGGCGCCGGCGGCGACGAAGTCGAGGATCGTTCGAAGGACCGCGGGGCCATAGGAGGCGTGGAACATCCCGGCGGAATGCTCCTTCCCGCCGTGCATCACGAGCACCTTCGGGCTGGCGGCCGCGCCAAATGCGCGGGCGACGTGTGGCGCGGCCCCGTAGCTGTCCTCATCGGCACAGATAAAGAGCTTGCGGCCGGTGACCCGGCGGGCAAGGGCGTCGTCGAGCGCCTCCACCGGCGAGCTCAGGCTCACCACGCACTCGATGTCCCGCTCGAAGCTCGAGGCCAGGACGGCGTAGCCGCCCATCGAGGCGCCGACGAGCGCGATCTCGGTCGCGCCATGCTCGCGTAGATACGCCTTGGCCGCGGCGACGTCGACGACGACCGACGCGGGGCTCGTCGTGCCGGTCGAGCCGTCGTACCCCCGGAAGTTGACGGCGATCGCCGGGATCCCGCGCGTGACGAACAACGGCGCGATCTCCCGCCACCCGGTCGCGTCCCAGCTCTGTCCGTGGCAGAGGACGACCGCCCGGCGCGCGGGCAGCGTGCCGTAGAGATCGCACTGGATGACCGCGTCCCCGCTGTGCAGGGCGACGGTCCGCGGATCCATCGGCTTCCCCATCCCGGTCATGGCCCGGTCATGGCCCGGTCATCGCCCGGTCATGGCGCGATCATGACCGGTCAGGGGACCGGATCGAGGAGTGGCTTGCCGTCGAGGAAGGCGAGGATGTTCTGGGCCGCCCGCACCGCCATCCGGGTCCGCGTCTGCTCCGAGGCGGAGGCGATGTGCGGCAGGAGCACGACGTTCTCGAGCTCCAGGAGCAGGGGCTCGACCTCCGGCTCGCGCTCGAAGACGTCGAGCCCGGCACCGGCGATCACCTTGTCGCGGAGCGCCTCCGCGAGCGCCCGCTCATCGACGACCGGTCCCCGGGAGGTGTTGATGAGGATCGCGGTCGGCTTCATCTTCCGAAGCGCGGCGGCATCCATCAGGTGGCGCGTCTCGGGGAGCAACGGCGTGTGGAGCGAGACGAAATCCGACTGCGCGAGGAGCTCGTCCATCGTCACGTAGGTCGCGTCCAGCTCGCGCTCGGCGTCCTCGTTGCGCCGGGCGTCGGTGTACAGGATCCGCATCTCGAAGCTCTTGGCCCTCCGGGCGACCGCCCGGCCGATCCGGCCCATGCCCACGATGCCGAGGGTCGCGTGGTTCACATCGCGACCGGTGAACAGGAACGGCGTCCAGCCGCGGTACTTCCCCGCCCGTAGATATCGCTCGGCCTCGCCCAGCCGGCGCGCCGCCGCGAGGAGCAGCGCGAAGGCCCCGTCGGCGGTCGTCTCGTCGAGGATGCCCGGGGCGAAGGTCATCGGGATGTTCCGCTCGCGCGCGGCCGCGACGTCGATGTTGTCGTAGCCGGTCCCCATCGTGGCGATGAATCTGAGCTTCGCGGCACCGCGGATCGCCTCGCCGTTCACCGGGTTCGCGGGGAGGGTGTAGATGATATCGGCCTCGCGGACCATCCCGACCACCTCGGCGGCGGTCGGGATCGGGGGATCGTCCGGTCCGATGACCAGCTCGGCACGGGGGCGGAGGAGTGCCAGGGCCTCGTCGGCGATGGGTCGGGTGATCACGATCTTCGTCATGCCGCGAGAATAGCCACTGATGGGACGCATCGCCGTGGACGCCGTCGCCGATCACAACCGCCGGATGTGGGACCGCCTCGCCCGGGCCGGGATCGAGTACACCCGGCCGCAGGGGACCCCGCCGGCATCGGCCCGCGGGAAGCGCCGGTTCCTCGACCCGCGCGACCGCCTGCGGGGGATGACGCTCACGGGCAGGCGGGTCCTCTGCCTTGCCGGGGGCGGCGGTTGGTCGCCGGTCCTCTACGCCGAGCTCGGCGCCGAGGCGACGGTCTTCGACATCAGCGCCCGGCAGCTCCGGACGGTCCGCGAGCTGGCGGCGGCGCGCGGGGTGAAGGTGAAGGTGGCCCAGGGGGATATGCGCGATCTCTCCCGCTTCCCCGACGGTGCCTTCGACCTGGTGAAGCACCACCACTCGCTCGTCTTCGTGCCCGACGCGGAGCGGGTCATCGCCGAGGTCGGCCGGGTGCTCGCCACCGGCGGGACGTACCTCGCGTCAACGATGCACCCGGTGACCCTGCGGATGGCCGGGGGCTGGACCGGGACCGGGTGGCACCTGAAGCAGGGCTACTTCGAGGATGGTGCCGTGCCCTACGAGGACGCGGTCTGGGAATCATCGGGTGTGTCGGTCGAGGCGCGGACGCTGGAGTACGGCCACCGCGTCTGCGATCTGGTGAACGCGACGGTCGCGGCGGGGATGGTCGTGGACGGCCTCTGGGAGTGGTCGCCCGGCGACGGCAGTGGCGGCGCCCCCGGCTCGGACGACGAGCTCGAGCGCCAGATGCCGGCGTTCCTGGAATGGCGGGCCCGAAAGGTCGCCACGCTCAGCGGGGCGGCAGCTCCTCGGTCCGGTCCCGCCGTGCCTGCGCGTATTGCGAGGCCGCCGCGGACAGCTTCCGCGCGGCGACCGGCAGGTTCACCGACCACCCGACGCCGAGCACCTTCTCGGTGAAGATCACGTCACGGTCCGGTGCCCAGTAGGCCTCTCGCAGCGTGGAGAACGAGGGGATGCGGAAGTCGTACGGCACCACGCCGGCGACCTTCCCGTGCCAGGTCCGCTGCTCAGGCGGCCGGCGCAGCTCCTGATACAGGGCGCCGAAGAACGCCAGCCAGATCGCGGTGCGAACGAGCTTCACAAGATCTTTCATCGCTCCAGTATCAGTGCAGGTGCCGTGCCGCGGTCTCCGAGCACGCGGAGCCGGCTGCTGAAGAGCCAGGCCGCGGCGTAGAGGAGTGCGACGACGAGCAGCAGGCCGCGGTAGCCGGTGATGAGCGCCGCGTACTCCAGTACGCCGCCCACGGTGGCCCCGATGAGGTTCGAGGCGAACGCCATATCGGCGCTCTTGGTCTCCCGGAATGACGTGGTAAAGACGAGATTCGCCAGGAAGACCGGGGCGAACGCCAGCACTGCCGCGATGAGATAGCGCAGCGCCGGCGGATCGATGAGCAGCGCCGCCGGGGGAAGCAGGTAGGCGACCAGGAGGGCACAGCCGAGGAGCGCGTAGAGCGGAGCCGGTCGCGGCCGGAAGCGCGCATTCAACAGGATCGCGAGGAGCACGCTGCAGAGGATCGCGAGGAAGACGAGGGCATTCACGACCCACGTCGTCCCGAACAGCAGGCCAAAGGTGGCGAGGCTGCGCGTCTCAAGGAGCAGGAAGGCGGCCCCGAGCACGAAGAAGTGCGGGCTGAACGCCGAGAGCGGCGTCCGTGACGCGCGCGTGGCCAGGCCGGTCGCCACAAGCGTGGTGAGGATCACGAAGGCAAGGGCCGTGAGGTAGTTGGGATCGACGACACGCTCGCGGAGATAGAGGAACGGCCAATCATCGGTCGCCGGCTCCGGTGTCCCCGGCGCCTGGGCCCGGGACGGGCTTACCGAGGTGGACACGTCGGTGACGTCGGGACGGACGCCGGCGAGCAGCACCGCCGCCGTGGCCGAGTAGGCATCTCCATAGCTCCGAATGGTCGGCGGCTGGCCGAAGACGTCCTCCAGCATGCCGGCGATCTTGTCCAAGAGCCACGGCTGGCGGTAATAGTTGTAGAGGACGAACGCCCCACCGGGGACGAGATGGTCGCGGGCGCTCGTGAACGCCTCCACGGTGAAGAGGTACGACTCCAGTCGCAGATTCGCGCTCGTGCTCACCAGGGTCAGCGAATCAGGAAGCGCGAAGATGATGAGGTCGTACCGCTCCGCGCTGGTGCGCAGGAAGGCCCTCCCGTCATTGACGTGCGTGCGCACGGCTGGATCGGCGTAGGGCCGATCCGGATTCTTGTCCGCGCCGATCGCGAGGATCTTCGGATCGATCTCCACGGCGTCGATCCGAGCGACCCGGTGCGCGCGGGCGTAGGCGACATCGGTACCGCTACCGGCGCC
>DATLEG010000301.1:0-3160 GCA_035525465.1 Saccharimonadales bacterium (SeqCode) | reverse complement strand
CCGGGCGGCGCGTCGCTGTCGGTCGCGAAGACCTCGCCCACCCCGACGAGCGGGTCCAGCAGATCGTTCGCCGCGACGCTGCGGCCGACCCGCAGCCACCGGGCGAAGATCTCCGGCCGCTCGAGCGACAGGCCTGGAGCGACGCGCACCTCTTCGACCGTTCCGGCCGGCGGAACAGGCGAACCGGGCGGGACCAGCGGGGACAGCGTCGCGGCGAAGACGAAGGCCGCCGCCGCGACCGCGGTCGCAAGCTCCCCGGCCCGCCCCAGGAGCGCGGCGCCCCGCAGCGGCGGCGGGGACGCCGGAGCCCAGCGGACCGTCGCGCGGACCCGCGCCGGGGACAGGACGGTGCGTGATCGCAGGAGCGGCGCGTAGGCCTCGCGGAGCGCCGCCTCGAGGCGGAGCCGCTGGTCGTGCTCATCGCCCGCACCGCCGGGGGGCAGCGTGCCGGCGCTCCGGTTCACCGTTCCACCGTTCCCGCGCGTTCCGTCCGAGAGCTCACACCTTCTGTAGCGCCGGCCGGGCCGGAGGGTTCGAAGAGCAGCCCCGGATGTGCCGCAAGATGCACTTTCAGACCCCGCAAGGCGTAGTGAAGCCGCGACTTCACCGTCCCGACCGGCGCCTCGACGATCTCGGCGATCTCGGCCAGATTCAGCCCGTTGAGGTAATGCAGGACGACCACGACCTTGTGCTTCGGACCGAGCGCGTCGATGCAGTCCAGGACCACCCGGCGGCGCTCGGCGAGCTCGGCCGCGTCGCTCGGTGAGTCGCGCTCGGTCACGACCTCGTTGGAAGCCTCTTCGAGCGGGTGGAACGACACGTTCTTCCGCGGCTGCCGGTTGTACGAAAGATTGACCGCCACCCGGTAGAGCCAGGGACGGAGCGAGTCCTCCGGCTCGAGGCGGGCGAGGGCCCGATAGGCGCGGGCGAAGGCGTCGACGACGATCTCCTCCGCGGCCGAGGGATCCTTGGTGATCGCGTAGCCGAGGCGATAGAGGCCATCGCGGTAGCGGTAGAAGAGGGTGTCGAAGGCCTCCATGTCCCCGCCGCGCGCGGCATGGACGAGCTCCCGATCGCCGCGGTCGTCCGCCGGGCGGTCCCCGGCCGCATGCGGCCGGCTGGTCAAGGCAGGAACCGGCGGATCGCGAGGACCCTGCGTCCATCGCCAAGCGCGCCGGGCTCGACGAATCCGCCCTTCTTCGGCGCGTGGAAGAACGTCTCCGGCCCGGTGGCGATCGCGGTGTGGGTCACCGCGGCCTCGCCAAAGAACACCAGATCACCGTCCCGTGGGATCGTGACCGCGCGCCCGGACAGGGCCTGCTGATCGGCGTCGCGCGGGAGCGCCACACCGTTCAAACGGTACACCTGCTGGATCAGGCCCGAGCAGTCGATCCCCCGGGCGGTGAGGCCGCCCCAGAGATACGGCACCCCGAGGAACGTCGCCGCGGTGGCGAGCAGGTCTGCCGCCACCGGCGGGCGCGCTGGGAGCGCGTCCAGCGGCAGCGTGTCCGACTCCGCGAGCCACCCACCGGCGCACCGGAGCCATCCCGGCTCCGCCGGACCTTCGACGATCGTGCCTGGGGCGAGCGTGTCGACCGCCGAAGCGGCGGGATCCGGGGCGGCGCGGACGACCGCGCCATGCACGACGACCATCCGCCCGGTACCGGCTGGTGCCGGAGGACCGAGCCCGGTGGCCGGCGCCCAGCCGAAGTAGCCGTCTTCTCCCTGGGCATAGACCCAGCCGCCCTGCCGGCCAAGGATGGTGAGCTCTTCACCGAACAGCGCCTGGTCGACCAGCTCGCTCGCGGCGTCGGGCTCCGCGCGGAGGTCGATGGTCCCGCGGGCGACCGGCGAGCGCTCGGGGCGGACGATCGGCACCCGGATCGGGTCGCCGAGCGCCACGCTGTTCACCGTGTTCACCGGGACCCTTTGGCTCAGCCGGAGATCGTGGGGTAGCGGAGCACCGGCGTGCGCGCCGCACCGACCTCGTCGAGGCGCGCGAGGGGCGCCCGCACCGGGGCGCTGTGCACGCCGGCGGCGTCGGTCTTCACCCGCTCGGCGATGCGCAGGAGCGCGTCGGCGAACGCGTCGAGGGTCTCCTTGGGCTCGGTCTCCGTCGGCTCGATCATGAGCGCCTCGGCGACGATGAGCGGGAAGTAGACCGTCGGCGGGTGAAAGCCCTCGTCGATCAGCGCTTTTCCGATATCGAGCGCCGTCGCGCCGGCCTTCTTCTGCGCCGCCGCGGTGAGCACGAATTCATGCATGCACGGCCGGTCATAGGCCACGTCGTAGGCCCCCCGCAGGCGGGCGAGCAGGTAGTTGGCGGCAAGGACCGCATCCTGCCCGGCGCTGCGCAGCCCCTCTTCCCCGAGCGAGCGGATATAGGTGTAGGCCCGCGCGAGCACCCCGAAGTTCCCATGGAAGGCCCGGACCCGGCCAACGCTCTCCGGCCGCAGGGCGTCCAGCGCGTAGACCTCCCCGCGCCGCACCACCCGGGGCACCGGCAGGTACGGCGCAAGGAGCGCGTTCGCGCAGACCGGCCCTGCTCCGGGACCGCCGGCGCCGTGCGGCGTGCTGAAGGTCTTGTGCAGGTTGAGGTGGATCACGTCGAAGCCGAGGTCCCCGGGACGGGCGATCCCGAGGAGCGCATTCATGTTCGCCCCGTCCCCGTACATCAGCCCGCCGCAGCGGTGGACCGCGGCGATGACCTCTTCCAGGCGCTCCTCGAACAATCCGAGCGTGTTCGGATTCGTGAGCATCATCCCGACGACGTCGTCCCCCAGCACCGCCTCCAGCGCTGCCAGGTCGACGTTGCCGCGGGCGTCGCTGCGCACCGTGGTGACGTCGAAGCCGCAGAGGGCGGCCGATGAGGGATTGGTGCCGTGCGCCGAATCCGGAACGATGACCCGGCGGCGCTTGGTATCGCCACGGGAGCGGTGGTACGCCTTGAACATCAGGATGGCGGTGAACTCGGCGTGCGCGCCGGCGGCGGGCTGGAGGGACACCTCGGCCATCCCGGTGATCCCGGCGAGCAGCCGCTCGAGCTCGTACATCAGGCGCAGCGCGCCCTGGGCATCGGCATCCGGCTGGAGGGGATGGAGGTCGGCGATCCCCGGGAGCCCCGCGACGCGGTCGTTCACCTTCGGGTTGTACTTCATCG
>DATLEG010000293.1:0-3331 GCA_035525465.1 Saccharimonadales bacterium (SeqCode) | reverse complement strand
AAGCCGTGTGAGTAGCAGACGTTCTTGAAGCCGGCGGCCAGGCCGACGCCGCGCACCACGCCCTCGCCCCGGGTGAGGTTGCCCGCACCACCGGGCAGCTCCAGGTCCGAGGCCCGGCTCGCCGCAGGCAGCGGCAGCGCGGCGGTGCGGCGGATCACTTCGCTCACCGGCTCGCTGCCGGCGACGGGCTGGCTGGTGATGATCGTGTCGCCATCGGCGACGGCGTTGCGCATCCGCAGGTCGACCGGGTCCATCCCGAGCTTCGCGGCAAGCCTGTCCATCTGGGCCTCGTAGGCGAAGCAGGTCTGGACGGCGCCGAAGCCGCGCATCGCGCCGGTCGGTGGGTTGTTCGTGTACGCCCCGACGCTCCAGACCTCGGCGTTCGGGACGCGGTAGGGACCGGCGGCGAAGCAGGCCGCGTTCGCGATCACCGCCGGACTCGACGAGGCGTACGCGCCGCCGTCGAGCACGATCGTGGCATGGACCGAGACGAGCGTCCCGTCCCGGGTCGCGCCGTGCCGGTAGAACAGGCGCGCGGGGTGCCGGTGCACGTGTCCGTAGAAGGACTCCTCGCGCCCGTAGGTCATCCGCACCGGCCGCCTGGTCGCCAGCGCGAGCAGGCAGGCGTGCACCTGCAGGGTGACATCCTCCCGCGCGCCGAACGCCCCGCCGACGCCGGCCATCACCAGCCGCACCTTCTCCTCAGGGAGCCCCAGGCACGGGGCGATCTGCCGGAGATCCTCATGGAGCCACTGGGTCGCGATGTGGAGCGTGACCCCGCCGTCGTCGTCGGGGATCGCGAGGCCGCCCTCGGGACCGAGCGCGGCCTGGTCCTGCATCCCGACCTCGTACTCACCCTCGACCACCACCTCGGCCACGGCCACCGGATCGCCATGGACCAGATGCACCGCGTCGATGAGGTTCCCCTGGTCATGGATCGGCGCCGCGTCCGGCTGCAGCGCCCAGATCGGCTCGGTGATGGGCAAGAGGACGTCGTAGGCGACGTCGATGAGCTTGCAGGCGTCACGCGCGGTGCGCTCGTCATCCGCCGCCACGAGGGCGACCGGGTCGCCGATGAACCGGACCTTCTTCCAGGCGAGCGGGTGCTGATCGCTCCTCATCAGACCGAAGAGCTCGGCCGTGGGAAGGTCGGCGTGGGTGAGGACCGCCCGGACGCCGGGCAGCGCCCTGGCCCTCGCGGTGTCGATGGACCGGATGCGGGCGTGAGGGTGCGGGCTGCGCAGCGTCGCGCCATGAAGCATGCCGTCCTGCCAGAGATCGCTCGCGTAGGCGAAGGCGCCCTTCACCTTCGGCGGCCCATCCGGCCGGACGACCGATTCGCCGACGGTGCCGCGGATGCGCGGGCGGGTGAGCGTCACGGACGTCTCCTCCGGCTCACGGCTTCGATCCCTTGGCCGCGGCGTGCACGGCCTCGAGGATCTTCCCGTAGCCGGTGCAGCGGCAGATGTTCCCGGCGAGGGCCTCGCGGATCTCGCCGTCGGTGGGCTCCGGGTTGCGCGCGAGCAGCGCCTTCGTCGCGACGAAGAACCCGGGGGTGCAGAAGCCGCATTGGACCGCGCCGGCATCGAGGAACGCCTGCTGGATCGGATGGAGCGCCTCCCCCGCCGATAGGGCCTCGACCGTCTCCACGGTCTTGTCCGTGCTGGCGGCGGCGAGGACCAGGCAGCTGCAGACGAGCGCCCCGTCGAGCAGCACCGAGCAGGAGCCACACTCGCCCTGGTCGCAGGCGTTCTTGCTTCCCGGAAGCGCGAGCTCCTCGCGCAGGAAGCTCAAGAGCGACTCCCCCTCCCGCGCCTCCGCGGCGCGGGGCTCACCGTTCACGATGAGCGAGATCCGCATCAGGCCATCCGCGCGACGCGCGCGAGCGCGCGACCACCGAGGACCGACAGCACGTGGCGACGGTATGCGGCGGTGCCGCGGACATCGTCGATCGGCCGGCTCGCCGCAGCGACCCTCGCGCCCAGCTCCGCGCACGCGGCGGCCGTTGGGGTGAACGTGTTCCAGCCGTGCTCATCGAAGAGCCCGGCCGCGAAGGCCTCGGCCTCGGACGCCCGGAGGATCGTCGGCCCGCATGAGCCAAGGGCGATGCCGACGCGCTTGCGCGCCCGATCCGCGACGAGCGCAAGTCCTGCGACAGCGATGACCATCGCGTTCCGCGTCCCCACCTTCATGAAGACCTGGCTCGGCCCGGCGTCGTTCCATTCGAGCGCGGTGACCAGCTCGTCGGCGGCGCGGACGTTCTTCTTCGGACCGGTCATGAATTCGGCAAAACGCACCGTTCGCTCCCCGCGCAGGGAGCGCAGGTGCACCGTGGCATCGAGCGCCGCGAGGACCGGAAGCGAGTCGCCCGCCGGGGACGAGGTCGCGACGTTGCCACCGATCGTGGCCGCGTTGCGGATCTGGGGCGACCCCACCGTCCGGGCGGCCTCACGCAAGGCCACCGAGCCGCACTCCTGCTCGAGGATCGTGGTGAAGGTCACACCGGCGCCCAGGCGCATCGTGCCGTTGCGCGAAACGTCACGAAGCTCGGCGACCCGATCGATCGCGACGACCGCCGCCGGCCGCCTGCGGCCGAAGTTGATCTCGACCATGAGGTCGGTGCCGCCGTGGAGGACGACCGCCTCCGGATCGGCGGCGAGCAGCGCGAGCGCGCCGTCAAGATCGCGTGCGACGTCCACCTTCACTGGTGGTGGACTATAGAGAGCGTGGCTCGACGCACGAGGAACGGGATGCTGAGGATGCGCTCTCGGACCGGCCGGCGTCTTCGTCGTGCCCGAGCGGCGGTGGCTGCCCTACGCGGTCGCCGTTGGAGTACCGGCGCGCGCGAGCAGCGCGTCGATGCGCTCCTGCCAACCGCGCGCGAGCGGATCGGCGAAGAATGCACGGGCCTTCGAAAGCTGATCGTGGGCGTCCGTGGACCGACCGTGCGTCAGGAGCAGCTCTCCGAGAGCAAGGCGAAGCATCGCGATCTCGAGGCGGTACCCACTTGACTCGATGCGTGCGAGCTCGTCCCGCAGGATCCGCTCCGCGCGGACCGGATCGCCATCGGCGGCCGCGAGCTCGGCCTGGGCCACCCGGGTGATCCGGTGGCTCTCGATATCCAGCGGGATGAGCGCGGCGTCCGCGTCGGCCAGATGGGCTCGGGCCGCTTCGCGATCCCCGAGGCGCAGACACGCCCGCGCCGCCCGCGCCGACAGCTCCGGGATCTGGCCCCGGTACTGGAGGCGCTTGACGATCTCCGCGCCGTGCTCGAGCACCTCCCGGGCGCGGGCCGCGTCGCCGGCAACGAACAGGGCCTCACCGAGCATCC
>DATLEG010000290.1:0-2170 GCA_035525465.1 Saccharimonadales bacterium (SeqCode) | reverse complement strand
GGACAGCCATCAGTCGTCACCTCCGGAGGCCGATGTTGGGTTCGCGGACGGGTTCGCGTTTCCCGAGCCTTCCTGCCGCGCAGGCGGGGTCCTTACTTGGGGGTTCGCGGAGACTCCGCTCTTTGCCTCGAACCACTTGTTGTACCCGTCGTGGTCCTTCTTCCAGAACTGCCACTTGTCCACGTTGTCGTCGAACCTGAGCTCGTCGACCATGACGATGCAGTCTTTCACCGGGCACACCGCGGCACAGATCCCGCACCCGATGCACGATTCGTAGACCACCTCGTAGTGGCCTTCGGCCGTGACCTCGAAGCACTCGTCGGGGCAGTCGAGCCAGCACATCGTGCACTTGATGCAGGTGTCGAAGTTCACCACCGGGCGGAGCGTCCGGGCGCCGTACTTCTTGTAGTACGGGTTCCGCTCGCCGGGCTTGCGCGCGTCGACGATGATCCCGGGGCGCATCGTGGTCCAGCCGGGCTTCTCGAATTGCAGCACCTCGTGCCCGGACGTCCCCTCGCCCACCGCGACCTGGCGCGTCGTGAGCTGGTCGTAGACCTCGCGGGCCGAGCTGACCGCGCTCTCATCCTTGGTCTGCTCGCGGATGAGGCCGGTCACGTCGTCGATCCGGACCCAGTCCGGAGCGATCTTGGCCAGGGCCCCGAGCACCCGGTAGTCGGTGTGGTCGTCCTTGAACACCCAGAGGCCGGCGAACGACGCGTGCCCCGGGATGATGCCGAAGAGGTACGGGCGCTCCGCGGCGTCGGTCTGGCCCAGGACCGCGTCAAGCGGCTTCTCGCTGGTGACGAGCACCGCGCCGCCCTCGTGGACCGGCTTCCAGATCGGCTGCCGGCCATACCAGGCCCAGGACTCGACGCCCTTCACCAGGGTGTCGTCGAGGGCCACGGCGATATCGACCACGCTCGGCTCGTAGCGGGCCATCGAGACCTCGAGCTCCTGGTCGTTCACCGCGACGATCGCGAAGTACTTCGCCGGGACGCCGTTGCGCTCGGGGGAGTCGCCGTACCGGCCGAAGGCCGTCCCGGTGTGTCCCCGCTTGCGGGCGGCGAGGACGATCGACCGGCAGATCCGCTGGGCAAGGGTCTTTTGGAAGATCCCGCGATAGACGATCTCGATCGTGATCGAGTTGGGATCGGTCTTGACCGTGGGGTCCGTGGTGTTCTTCGCGACGACGTTCTTCATCGGCTCTCCCCTTGTGGCGCAGCGTTCGCGGGTGACGCGTTCCGTTCGATGCCGAGCAGCGTCAGGATGCCTTCCCCGACGGCCTTGATGTGGTCGGCCGACGCGTCGCGCGCGGCGGCCGGGTCGTGCGCCTCGAGCGCGGCGAGGATCCGCCGGTGCGCGTCCAGCGAGGCGTGGGCCCGCGTGTTCGTCTGCAGCCATTCGGCGCGCGAGGCCCGGAGCACGTCGAAGGTCGCCGCGAGCATCGTCACCAGGATCTCGTTGCCTGCGCTGTGGCCGATGAGCTCATGGAAGCGCGTGTCCAGGTCGGCGTAGGACTCGCCCGCGGCGATCTTTTCCTCCTGGGCGGCGACGATCTCGCGCAGGACGACGAGCTCGTCGGCGGTCACCCGCGTCGCGGCGGACGCCGCGATCGCCGGCTCGATCAGCCCGCGCACCTCGATGACGTCGGCGATCGGGTGGCCGCGGCGGATGAGCGCGGACAGCGGCCGCGCGAGATCGCCGGCGCCGGTGCGTCGCACGAACGTGCCGCCGCCTGCCCGCGTCTCGACAACGCCGAGGAGCTCGAGCGAGCGGAGCGCTTCACGGACCGAGGCGCGCGAGACCTGGAACTGTTCCGCGAGGGAGCGCTCCGTCGGAAGCTGGTCGCCCGGGCGGAGCTCGCCGCGATCGAGGAGCGCCTCGATCTGCGCGACGATGTCCTGATAGAGGCGATACCGCCGGACCGGCTCGACGAGCGTCACCAGATCCCTCCCCGGGCGGTGGTCTACTGGTCTGACCACCAAGGCCGCAGAGTAGAAGGGGGTGGCGCGGCTGTCAATCGCGCGCCGGGCGCCGGCTCAGCGCGGCTTCTTCGCCGCCTTGATCTTGTCCACGGTCTTGGCCCCGCGCTTCTCTTTGTCGCCCTTGGTCGCCCCGGCCGCCGCGCTCTTTTCCTTCGAGGCCGGGCGTTGCTCGGACGCGGCGCGGT
>DATLEG010000276.1:0-4422 GCA_035525465.1 Saccharimonadales bacterium (SeqCode) | reverse complement strand
CTGCTCGCCATCCCGCTGGTGCTCTTCGGGATCGCGTTCTCGATGCGCGGGACCGTCACCGAGGTCCTCGTCATGGATACCGCACCGCCGGCGCGACGGGGCGCGGTCCTGGGGGCGTATTACCTGGCGGCGCAGCCGATCGGCGGCATCGCTACCCCGATCTTCGGCCTCATCGCGGGCGCGGTCGGGATCTCCGCCGCGTTCATCGGCGTCGGCCTCCTGTTCACGGTGATGTCGCTCGTCGCGGTCATCGTGGGCCGCGGCCTGTCCGAGGGCTGACCCCGGCGGACGGTGGGCGAGCTGGAACGTGGGGTCAGGTGACGGCGGTCTCGGCACTCCCACGCAGCCGCGCGGCGAACGCGTCGAACCGGTACGGCCTGCCGAGGAACTCCGCCACCGCCTCGGCCGCCGGCTTGAGTCCGCCCGGCGCGAGGACGAGATCGCGATAGCGCAGGGTGCGCTCCGGGTCGAGCGGCCCGTCGGGGAACGCACTCGCGAGGTCGTTCGCGATGACGTTCGACCAGAGGTAGGTGTAGTAAGACGCCGAGTACGACTCGTTCGACATGTGGGTCCAGTTCACCGGGTGGTTGGTGTCTTCGAGCTCGGCGAGGCGCGAGGTCGTCGCGGCGATCTCGCTCGCGATGGTCCTGGCGTCGGTGCCGCGCGGGTCGCCGGCATGCAGCGCGAGTGCGAGACGGGACTGCGTGACGCTGCGCTCGGCGGTGAGCGCCTGTCCGAATTCCCGTGCGGCGCGCAGCCGCCCGACGAGCTCCGCGCCGATCGGTTCGTCGGTCTCGATGTGCCTGGCGAAGCGGCGCAGTACCCCGAGGTCGAAGATGTGGTCCTCGAGGAACCGGGAGGGGGCCTCCATGAAGTCGTTCTCCGCCGGCCGGGCCAGCCGGGCGTAGGGCACGTCCCGTCGGGCGAGCCCGTGGACGAGGTGGCCGAATTCGTGGAAGAAGGTGACGACGTGGCTGTGCTCCATGAGCGCCGGGCCGTTGGCGCGTGACGGGTCCGGAAAGTTGCAGACCAGGACGTTGTGCGGCAGCTGGCGGTCCTTGATCCCGGCGACCATCCCGAACGAGAAGAACCACTTGTTCTTGCCCTCACGTGGATGCATGTCGAGCGAGATCCGGCCGGCCGGTCGACCATCCATCGTCACCGCGAAATGCTCGACGCTCGGATGCCAGGAGTCCGGGAGCTCGATCGGTGTGAAGGTCATCCGGAAGAGCTCCGCGGCCAGGTCGAGGATCGCCTGACGCACGGTGCGGTACTCCAGGTACGGCCGGACCGAGCGTGGATCGAACCGTAGCCGCTCGGTCTTCAGCACAGTGAGGTGGTACGCGACATCCCAATCGCCGATCCGGTCTGCCGCCGGATCGTCTCGGCGGGCGATCGTCAGCAGCTCCGCCGCGATGCGCTTCGCGGGCTCGCGCGCGACCTCGGACACGCGTGAGAGGAAGGCGTCGACCTCCTCCGGCGTGCCGGCCATCTTGTCCTCGATGTTGTAGGCGGCCCAGCTTGGATATCCGAGCAGCGTCGCCAGCTCGTGGCGGGCGAGGCGGAGTGCCTCGAATACCGCGCGGTTCCCTGGAGCGCGATCCTGATACGCGGTCGCGAGCGTCTTCCGCGCCGCGCGATCGCGCGAATAGGCCATCAGCGGCTGCATATCCGGCGGGTCGGTCGTGACGCGGACCACGCCTCCCTGCACCGGATGTGCGGCGACGTAATCCGCGGGGAGGCCCTCGAGCGCCGAGGAGGGCAGCTCGACGGTCCGGACGTCATCGCGGATGTTGCGCGAGTAGTCCTGGCTGAGTGCGGTGATGCGCTCGCGTAGCTCCTGCGCCCGCTGCTGACCTGACGGGCCAAGGGCGGCGCCGGCGCGTCGCATGTCGCGCAGCGTCAGCTCGACCATCCGCCGTTCCGGCGTGTCAAGCGCTTCGGGATCAAGTGCCGCGAGCGCGTCGTGGATGCGCCCGCTCTGATTCACGGCGGTCACAAGACGGGTCACCTCGCGCGACAGCCGCTCCGTCGACTCCCGCACCGCAAGATCCGGATGGACCTCACTGAGGACGCCGACCTCGCTGCCGGCGTTCAGAAGCACGAGCTGGAGCCCATCCACCTTCTCGATGAGCGCGCGTGGATCCGTGGGCGTCTGCGCTTCGAGTTCGGCGAAGAGCGTGCGGGCACGGGCGATCAGCGCGGAGTTGCGCTCGGTGATCATCGCGACGGTGCTCGGGGCATCAGGCTGGTCTGTGCGGGTCTCCATCGCCACCCTCCGTGGGAGGGCCGGACGACCCTCGCTTCGAGAGGAAGTCTAGGCTTGGCTCGCCCTCGCCATCGTGGCGCCGGACGGAGGCGTGATCGACGTGCGGGCCGCTTCGAGCGGCAGCTGCCACATGATCGTGGACCAGGCGTGGGCAAAGCCGAGCTGGGTGTTGATGCCGAGCATCTGCGCATTGGTGTGCGCGTTCCCGGTGCGGACGAAGCGGGCGGCCGGCCACTCGGCGAGGACGTGCTCGAGCATCGTCGCCTTCATCCACAGGCCGATCCCATGGCCGCGGTGGCCACTGATCACGGCGGTCCCACCCTGCTGGACGACGTGCGGCACCCGGGGGTCGTAGCCGAGGCCGGTGAAACCCGCGCCCGCCCCGCTCGCCTCGTGCACCGCCACGATGAGGCGCCGCTCGATGCCCGCCCGGCGCGCCCAGGCCTCCCGCTCACGGACCTGCTCCGCGGTGACCCGTTCGTCGGCGATGCGCATCGTGCCCTTGGGCGCGTCGTTCATGCCGTTCGCCGATTCGAGGAACGCCGGCATGAGGGCCTCCGGAAGCGGCCCGGCGACGAGCTCGAGGCGATACCCAGCCGGCGCGTGATCCGCCCAGTCGCGCAGCGTCGCGCGATCGAGCGTCGTCAGATCGAGCTGATTGGTCTTCATCGTGAGCCCCGCCTCGGCGCCCAGCGCGGTGCAGAACGCCTCCCCGGCCGGCACCCGGTCGCTGGTCTGTCCCATGAAGGTGAGATCCTCGCCCTGGCTCTCGCAGGCAGCGACCAGAGAACCGAACAGCGCGCGGCCGATGCCCTGGCGACGGTGCCTTGGGTGCACGCCGATCTCGCACCAGCGGATGTGCGCGTTCTCGGGCTCGTTCAGATGCCGGCCGACGAAGCCCATGCCGACGAGTGCGCCCGCTCGGTCGCGTGCGGCGAACATCGCCCGCCACTCGCTCTGCGTGGTGGTGGCCATGCGGCTGATGAGTGCGGCGACCGCCATCGGCGGGTCGCTCGGCACCCGCTCGGCCGCCAGGATCTGCTGGAAGCGGCCGCTCTCCTCGAGCTCGGGCCGGCTCGCGGTCGCCGAGTCGAACGGCAGGACGGTGTACACGGGCACTGCGGTCATGATCGGTGCAGGCTAGCCGCGCGGGGCCGGGGGTTCCATCAACCGCGATACGTTCGCGCGGACTGGGGTAGCCTCCCCGGTGGATCTGTGCGGGCGCGGTACGGTATGCGACCGAGCGGGTCGGGAGGATCGCATGAGCAAGACCCTCATCACCGGCGGGACGATCGTGACCGCGGCAGACACCTATGAGGCCGATGTGCTGCTCGACGGGGAGCGGATCGCCCAGATCGGCACCGGTCTTTCGGCCGGGGGCGCGAAGAAGATCGATGCCTCCGGGAAGTACGTGATCCCCGGCGGGATCGATGTCCACACCCACATGGAGCTCCCGTTCGGCGGGACCTCCGCCTCGGACGACTTCGAGACCGGCACCCGTGCGGCGGCGTTCGGCGGGACGACGACGATCGTGGACTTCGCGGTGCAGGCGATGGGCGGGACCCTGGCCGCCGCCCGGGACGAATGGATGCGCAAGGCCGACGGGAAGGCCGTCGTGGACTACGGGCTCCACATGATCGTGCGCGACGTGAGCGACAAGATCCTCCGCGAGATGGACACCCTGGTCCGCGAGGGCGTGAGCTCGTTCAAGCTGTTCATGGCCTACCCCGGGGTGTTCATGGTCGATGACGGCGCGATCTTCAAGGCGCTCGTGCGCACCGGAGAGAATGGCGGGCTGATCTGCATGCACGCCGAGAACGGCGGCGTGATCGACGTGCTGGTCAAGAAGGCGCTCGCCGAGAAGAAGACCGCCCCGAAGTGGCACGCCCTCACCCGCCCTCCCGAGGCGGAAGGGGAGGCCACCGGCCGCGCGTTCAAGCTCGCGGAGATGGCCGGCGGCGTTCCCCTCTACATCGTGCATCTGTCCGCCGCGCAGGCCCTCGAGCAGGTGCGTCTCTTCCGGGACCGCGGGCTCCCGGCCTACGCCGAGACCTGCCCGCAGTACCTGTTCCTCTCGTACGACAACTACGAGGAGCCCGGCTTCGAGGGCGCGAAGTACGTCATGTCCCCGCCGCTCCGGGAGAAGTGGCATC
>DATLEG010000240.1:0-2879 GCA_035525465.1 Saccharimonadales bacterium (SeqCode) | reverse complement strand
GGCCCGCGACTGAACGCCGCAGGGCGGATCGCCGACGCGGAGGATGCGCTGCGGCTCCTCCTCACCGAGGATATGGACGAGGCGCGGATCCTCGCCGAGCGCCTCGAGGAGAAGAACACCGAACGGCAGAAGCTGACGAATGAGGTCGTTCGTGGCGCCCGTGAGAGCGCCCGTGACCAGGCCGATGCCTGGGTGACCGTCGTCGCCGACGCCGCCTGGCCTGCCGGGATCGTGGGTCTGGCCGCTTCGCGGCTGGTCGAGGATCACGGACGGCCGGCGATCGTCATCGCCCTCGATGGCCAGGAGGGAAAGGGATCGTGCCGCTCGATCGCCGGCATCCATATCGCCGAGGTGCTGGACGCCTGTGACGACCTGCTGCCCAAGCATGGTGGCCATGCGATGGCCGCCGGCTTCTCCATCGCCGCCGCGGATATCCCACGGTTCCAGGCGCGTCTGGATCAGATCGTCGCCACGCTCCTCGGCGGGATCCGCCCGGTCAAGACGCTGCGGGTCGACGCCGAGATCGAGGCGGCCTCCCTCACGCCGCGCCTCGCGCTGGAGCTCGCGTTGCTCGAGCCGTGCGGCGCGGCGAACCCGCGGCCGCATCTGCTGCTCCGGGACGTGAAGGTCCAGGGGATCCGTCAGGTCGGGGCAGACAGTGACCATCTGCGGTGCAAGATCACCGTCGGTCGCTTCACGTTCGACGCGATGGCCTTCCGGCGCGGTGACCGCGCCGACGCGATGACGGCGGAGGGACGGGTCGACGCGGTCGTCACCATCGGCACCGGCCTCCGCGGCTTCGTCGAGCTTGAGCTCCGGGACTTCGGCGCGGTGGGTACCGCCGCCGCGATGGCCGGCGCGGTCGGCGTCGCCTGATGGGTCCGATCCCTTCGGATCACACCGGCTTCGCCGCGCGGATCGTTGGCGTGGCCGACCGTCTGCGCTCGCGGAACGCGATCGATGGGGACACCGTCGCCGCGGAGCTGCTCAAGCACTATCCGGATGGGGATGCCGAGCTGGTACGCCGCGCCTATGGCTACGCCAATGAGGCCCACGAGGGCCAGCGCCGGGTCTCCGGCGGGCCATACATCGAGCACCCGGCGGCCGTGGCCCTGCTCCTCGCGCAGCTCGGGCTGGACCCGGCGGCCATCGCTGCCGCCTTCCTCCACGACGTCCCCGAGGACACCGCACGGTCGAACGAGGACATCCGGAAGGAATTCGGGGAGGAGATCGCGCGGCTGGTCGAGGGCGTCACCAAGCTGTCCCAGTTCTCCGGGAAGTCCTCAGACGAGCATCAGGCCGAGAACATCCGGAAGATGTTCCTCGCGATGGCCGACGACCTGCGGGTGGTCGTCATCAAGCTTGCCGACCGGCTCCACAACATGCGGACGCTCGGGGCGCTGCCCCCGGAGAAGCAGCATCGGATCAGCAAGCAGACGCTCGAGATCTACGCGCCGCTCGCGCATCGCCTGGGCATCTGGCAGATCAAATGGGAGCTCGAGGACCTCGCCTTCAAATACCTCGAGCCCGAGCAGTACAAGGATCTCGCCGAGATGCTCGCCTCACGGCGCCAGGTACGAGAGCGCTTCATCGATTCGACGATGAAGGTGCTCGGGGGTGAGCTCGAGCGCTCCGGGATCAAGGCCGATCTTTCCGGCCGGGCCAAGCACATCTGGTCCATCGCCCAGAAGATGCGCCGCAAGAAGGTGCAGTTCAATGAGGTGTACGACCTTCTGGCGATCCGGGTCATCGTCGAGGACGTGCCGGCCTGCTACGCCGCTCTCGGCGTCGTGCACACGCTGTGGCCCCCGATCCCGAACCAGTTCGACGACTACATCGCCGTCCCGAAGAACACCATGTATCAGTCCCTCCACACCGCGGTCATGGGACCGGACGGGCAGCCGCTCGAGATCCAGGTCCGGACCCAGCAGATGCACGCGCTGGCGGAGTACGGGATCGCCGCCCACTGGCGCTATAAGGAAGGCGGGAAGGGCGACCCGGGCTACGAATCCAAGCTCGCCTGGGTGCGCCAGCTCATGGAATGGCAGCACGACGTGGTCGACGCCACGGAATTCGTCGAGTCGCTCAAGGTCGACGTCTTCCAGGACCAGGTCTTCGTCTTCACCCCCAAGGGCGAGGTGAAGGATCTGCCGACGGGCGCGACGCCGATCGATTTCGCCTACCGCATCCACACCGACATCGGCCATCGGACCATCGGCGCGAAGGTGAACGGTCGGATCGTCCCGCTCGACCACAAGCTCCATTCCGGGGACATCGTCGAGATCGTGACCAGCAAGGCCGCGCGCGGCCCCTCACGCGACTGGATCCCGATGGTCCGGACGCCGGGTGCGCGCGAGAAGATCCGCCAATGGTTCAAGCGGCAGCAGCGCGAGGAGAACGTGGCGCATGGCCGCGAGCTGCTGGACAAGGAGACCCGGCGCATCGCCCAGCGGCCGCTGTCGGACATCGACGAGGCGGACCTGCAGCGGGTGACCGAGAAGCTGAATCTCCACGACGTCGACACCCTGTTCGCGTCCCTCGGCTACGGCGCGATCACCGCCGCGCAGGTCGTGACCCGCCTGGGGATCGTCGATGACGAGGAGCTCGCGATCCCCGAGATCGCCCCACCGAGCCCGCCGTCCACGGCCCGTGGCGGCGTGCGGGTGCGGGGGGTCTACGACCTGCTCGTGCGCATCGCCGTCTGCTGCAACCCGGTGCCGGGTGATCGGATCCTCGGGTACATCACCCGAGGCCGTGGGGTGACCGTGCACCGGGTCGACTGCGCGAATGTGCGGGGCAGTACGGAAAAGGAGCGCCACGTCGACGTGGAGTGGGAGCAGCGGACCGCGCGGACCTATCCGGTGGCGATCCGGGTCCAA
>DATLEG010000268.1:0-2643 GCA_035525465.1 Saccharimonadales bacterium (SeqCode) | reverse complement strand
ACCGGCTCCAAGCAGGAGGACGAGGTCCTCTTCCGCCGCATCCAGGAGGTGGCGAAGACCAAGGCGTTCAAGTACATCCCGCAGTCCGGCGGCGGTGCCGTCGCGACCGCGCTCGCCGGCCATCAGGGCGGTGTCGAGGTCACGGTGAACAATCCGAGCGAGGGCCTGGGCCTCTATCAGGGCAGCCCGCGCAAGCTGCGGCCGATCTGCACCTTCCAGCCGGCCAGTCCCAAGGACGGCCCGTTCAAGGACCTGGCGACCTGCAAGTCGCAGGGCCTCCCGATCGACGACTACTACATCGTCCGCGCGGTCATGGGCCCCCCCGGCCTTTCGGCGGCGCAGCAGAAGTACTGGATCGACGTGTTCAAGGGCGTCTACGACTCCAAGGAATGGAAGGACTTCGCCACCCAGAACGCGCTCGATCTCAAGTTCTCTTCCGGGGACGAATTCAAGAAGCTGGTGGTGGACTTCACCAAGCTGCACACCGATATCGCCCAGAAGAACGGGTGGGTCCAGTGACGATCCGTTGCGGCGCTACGAAGTAGGGACGGCGGCGGCGATCCTCCTGATCGCCGCCGTCGCGATGTTCGACACCCGCCGCGGCGCGCTGCCCACCGGAAGCGGCGGCGCTCCGGGTGGCCTGGCGGGCGGCTTCTACCCGTTCTGGTCCGCGGCGCTGGTCGCGGCCTTCAGCGCGCTGGTCGTCTGGCGCGCGTTCGCCACCCCGCAGCCGGCCGCGGGCGTGTTCAAGGACCGTACCAGCGTCACCTCGGTGCTCACGCTGGTCGTGCCGATGATCGTCGCCGTCGCGCTCATCCCGATCCTCGGGTTCTATCTCATGACCGCGCTCTACATGGGGTTCTTCGCCGCGGTGCTCGGCCGCTACAAGTGGTACTGGGTGATCGCGATCGCGGTGCTCTTCCCGCTCGCCATCTACCTCGCCTTCGAGGTCGGCTTCCGCGTCGGATTGCCCAAGAGCATCTTCTACGACCTGGTGCCGTTCTAGATGCTTGACGTCCTTGCGGATCTCGCCGGCGGCTTCGCCATCGCCGGGCAGCCGCTCAACCTGGCGATGCTCCTTGCGGGAGTCCTGCTCGGGCTGATCATCGGGGTGCTGCCGGGCCTTGGCGGCACGAGCGGCGTCGCGATCCTGCTTCCGGTCGCGGTCCTGGTCGCGGGCACCGGCGTCGGCGGCGCGACCACGGCGATCATCTTCCTGGCCGGGATCTACTGGGGCGCGCTGTTCGGCGGGGTGATCACCTCGATCCTGTTCAACATCCCGGGCGAGCCGTGGGCCGTCGCGCTGCTCTTCGACGGGTTCCCGCTCGCGAAGAAGAAGGGCCGACCGGGCCTGGCGCTGGCCTCCTCGTTCATGGCGTCGTTCGTCGGCGCGCTCCTGGCGACGGTGCTGCTCACCTTCTTCGCCCGGATCCTGGCCGACGCGGCGATCCGCCTCGGCCCGGCGGAGCTGTTCGCGGTGTTCGTGCTGTCGTTCACCACGCTCGTCGGCCTTGGCTCCGAGGCGCCGCTCAAGAGCGTGGTGATGATCGGCTTCGGCCTGCTCCTGGCCGCGATCGGCTTCGACACCCTCACCGGCGAGCCACGGCTCACCTTTGGCCGGATCGAGATGCTGTCCGGGATCGGGTTCGTCCCGGTGACGATCGGGCTCTTCGGCCTGGGCGAGATCCTCGCCTCGGCGGAGGAGCAGGGCATCGGCTACGTCGAGAAGCTCAGCGCGAAGGTCGGCCTGCGCGACGTCGGCGAAGCCTTCAAGGCGCTGCTCAAACGGCTCAAGCTGGTGATCCCGATCTCGGTCGTGGGGTTCCTGTTCGGCGTGCTGCCCGGGCATGGCGCCACGGCCGGGTCCTTCCTGGGCTACGGCCTCGCGCGCCAGTACTCCAAGAACAAGGAGGAGTTCGGCAAGGGCGAGATCTCGGGGATCATGGCCCCCCAGGCGGCCGCGGACTCGGCGGCCGTCGGATCGCTGGTCCCGATGATCGCGCTCGGCGTTCCGGGCTCGCCGACCTCCGCGGTGATGATGGCGGGGCTGTTCATCTTTGGCCTGACCCCCGGCCCGCTCCTCTTCGTGGAGCACAAGGACTTCGTCTGGGGCCTCATCGCGAGCATCTACCTGGGGCACCTGCTCACGTTCGCGATCTGCATCTTCGCGGTGCCGCTGCTCGCGCTCATCATGCGCACGCCCTACGCGATCATCACCCCGTTCATCGTGGTCATCTCGATCATCGGGTCGTACTCGCTGAACAACAGCATGCTCGATGTGTTCGTGACCCTGGCCTTCGGCCTGATCGGGTACTGGCTGCGCAAGCTGAAGTACCCGCTGGCGCCGCTGGTGGTCGCGCTGGTCCTCGGCGACTCGGCCGAGCGGGAGCTGCGCAAGGCGCTCATCGGCAGCGGCGGCGACCCGTCGACCTTCGTCACCTCGACCGTCGGCGGCTTCCCCCTGGCCGGGGTGATGTTGGCGCTGTCGCTCCTGCTGATCCTGACGCCGTTCGTCCGCCGCCGGCTCACCCGCCGGCCCCCCGTGGCGGGCTCGGCGGCGTAGGGTTGTGGATGTGACCGAGCTGACCGCGGCCTCCGGGCCGCAGCGGGAGTAGGGGACGTGCCAAAGAAGACCATCCGCAA
>DATLEG010000266.1:0-6189 GCA_035525465.1 Saccharimonadales bacterium (SeqCode) | reverse complement strand
CGCGGAGCCGTTCGCCCGCGTCTGCCCCGCCAGTGCGAAGGCGGCGAACGCCGTGGCGAAGAGGAGCAGGCCAAGGGCTATCGCGGCACGCCGTTTCACCCGCCAAGCATCCCGGAAGCCGCAGGCGGGGGCATAGCCCGCGCGGGGGACTCACGGTAAATACATCGATACCTCACGCACCGAGGTACGCGCGGGCGACCGCCGGATCATGCAGCAGCTGCGCGCCGGTCCCGGCGAGACCGATCCGGCCGAGCTCCAGCACGTAGGCGCGATCGGCCAGCCGCAACGCGCGCAGCGCGTTCTGCTCCACCAGGAGCATCGTGGTCCCGCCGGCCCGAAGCTCCGCGAGGACCTCGAAGACCGTCGCGACCATCTTCGGCGCAAGGCCGAGCGACGGCTCGTCCAGGAGGAGCACGCGCGGCTTCGCGAGCAGGGCGCGGGCGATCGCGAGCATCTGCTGCTCACCGCCGGAGAGGTTCCCCGCAGGGAGCGCGCGCCGCTCGGCGAGGATCGGGAACCGCGCGTATAGCGGGTCCACATCCGGGCCGCCCATGAGCAGGTTCTCGTGCACCGACATCCGCGCGAGGATCGCGCGGCCTTCGGGGACCTGACTGATGCCGGCGCGGACGATCGTATGAGGCGCCGCGCCGGTGAGGTCCCGGCCGGCGAGACGGATGTGGCCGCCTGCCGGCCGGACAAGGCCGGAGATCGCGGCCAGGGTCGAGGACTTCCCCGCCCCGTTCGCGCCGATGAGCGCGACGACCTCTCCGGCCGCCACCTCGAAGCTGATCCCGTGCACCGCCTCGATCGCGCCGTAGCGGACGACCAGGTCCTGGACCGCGAGCATGGCCGGATCAGCCATCGGCCGCTCCGAGATAGGCCTCGCGAACGAGCGGATCGGCCTGGATCTCCGCCGGCGTGCCCTCGGCGATCTTCCGGCCGAAGTTCAGGACCGCGACGCGAGCACAGGCGTCCATGACCAGGCGAACATCGTGCTCGATGAGGATGATCGTGAGGCCGCCCGCGACCAGCTCGGTCATGAGCGAGCGCAGCCCGACCGATTCGGTCGGGTTCATGCCGGCCGCCGGCTCATCCAGGATGAGGAGCCGCGGCTCGGACGCGAGCGCCCGCGCGATCTCGAGCCGACGCTGATCGCCGTACGCGAGCTCACCGGCCAGGGCCCCGGCACGGGCACGCAGGCCGACGCGATCGAGAAGGGCGAGCGCGGCGGCGCGGTCGCCCGCTCCGGCAGCGCGGAACGGCACCAGCCGGGCAAGGACGTCTGAGCGCATCCGGACGTGCCGGCCGACAAGGACGTTCTCCAGGACGGAGAGGCCCTTGAACAGCCGCACCCCCTGGAAGGTGCGGGCGAGGCCAAGGTAGGTGAGGCGATGCGCCGGACTCGCGGTGACGTCGGCACCGTCGAATCGCACGGCACCCGCGTCGGCGCGAAGCTGGCCGGACAGCAGGTTGATGAGGGTCGTCTTTCCCGCCCCGTTCGGGCCGATGAGCCCGAACACCTGGCCCGGCGCGACCGACAGGTCGATCCCGTCGACGGCCGTGACCCCGCCGAATCGTTTCGTCAGCCCAGCGGTCTCAAGCAACATCGGCCGCTCCCACGCGCTGGAGCCGACGGGTGCGTCGCAGCTGGAAGAGCGTCACCAGCCCGCGCGGCAGGTAGACGATCACCAGGACGAGGACCGCGCCCTGGAAGATGTCGCGGTACTCCTGGAGGCTGCGAAGGATCTCCGGCAGAACGGTGAACAGGAGCGCGCCGAGCAGCGGTCCGAGGACGTTGGGCACCCCGCCGACGACGGCGAAGACGAGGATCTGCACCGCACGGGCGAAGCCGAACTCGTCGGGCTGGAGCGCGAAATTGAAGTGCGCCGACAGGCCCCCGGCAAGGCCGGCGATGAGCGCCCCGAGGACGAAGGCGAGGAGCTTGTACCGGCGGACGGCGATCCCCTGGCTCGCCGCCGCGACCTCATCCTCGCGGATCGCCGACCAGGCCCGGCCGATGGTCGAAAGCCGCACGCGTGCGAGAAGATAGGTCACGACCGCGAGCGACAGATAGATGTGCCACAGCTCGGTCGTCGGCGGGATCCCCACCAGGCCCTGGCCCTTCCCGGTCGCGGGGATCGCGAGGATGACGACCCGGATGACCTCGCCGAAAGCGAGCGTCGCGATCGCGAGGTACACCCCGCGCAGCCGGAACACGGTCGCGCCGAGCGGCAGCGCGACCAGGCCGGCGAGGAGGGCGCCGATCAGCAACGCCAATGGGAATGGGACGTCTGCGCGCATCGTGAGGAGGGCCGAGCTGTACGCGGCGATCCCCATGAACGCGGCGTTCCCGAGCGTGAGCTGGCCGCAGTACAAGGTGAGCCAGACCGAAAGGGCGAGAAGCCCATTGATCCCAAGGACACCGATCGTCGTCGAGTAGGCGAAGAAGAGATCATTCAGCTCGTCCATCGCTACACCCGGTCCGGGGACTTCTGCCCGAGGAGGCCATTCGGACGTACGAGCAGCACGATGAACAGCAGGCCGAACGCGAACGCGTCGCGCAGCTCACTCGGCAGGAAGGCAAGGCTTGCGGTCTCGCCAAAGCTGAGGAGGTACGCGCCCACCAGGGCGCCGGGGATGCTGCCCATGCCGCCAACGACCATGACCGTAAAGGCCTTGAGCTCGAACGGCAGACCCATCTGTGAGTAAGGGCTGTTCGTCGCGAAGCCATACAGGACACCCGCGACGCCGCCCAGGCCGGCGCTGATGAAGAAGGTCGCGGCGATCGCGCGCTCCACATCCACCCCGAGGAGCCGGGCGGCGCGCGGGTCCTCGGCAAGCGCCCGCAGCTGACGACCGAGTGGCGTGCGGCGGACCAGGAAGGTCAGGCCGACCATGAGGGCGAGCGCGACGACGATGATCACCAGACGCAGGCCGTCGAGCTGAAGACTCCCGACGTCGAGCACACCGGAGGGCACGCTGCCGGCGGGATACGCCTGGAGATCCGGGCCGTACC
Organism: Saccharimonadales bacterium (SeqCode); assembly: GCA_035525465.1. Lineage (GTDB taxonomy): Bacteria > Chloroflexota > Limnocylindria > P2-11E > P2-11E > UBA4735. The sequence continues at coordinate 3,173 of DATLEG010000266.1, read as the reverse complement.
GGAGCTGGATGAGCCGGGTGAGGATGAGCGCGACCCCGATGCTCGAGATCATCGCCGACAGCGGCGGCGCACCGCGGCGCCGAAGGGGCGCGAACGCGACGCGGTCCAAGAGCACGCCGAGCAGCCCGCACACCACCGCGGCGATGACCAGGGCGAGCGGTGCGGGCACGCCGGCCTGCATCACGAAGAGCGCGGTGAAGGCGCCGACGGTGAAGATCGCGGGGTGCGCGAGGTTCAGGATGTCGAGCACGGAGAACACCAGGGTGAAGCCAAGGGCGAAGAGGGCGTAGATGCTTCCGACGAAGACCGCGTTGTAGATCTGCTCAAGCACGCCCGAAGGCTAAAGCAAAGGGCGGGGACCTCACGGTCCCCGCCCTTTCCGATACCCGGACGGCTTGCTAGTTGATCGGGGTGAACTTCCCGCCCTTGATCTGGACGACGTAGACCTTTTGGGTCACGTCGTGGTCCTTGTTGAAGCTCACTTCCCCAAGCGGCGTTTTCACACCGGTGGTGAGCTCGATCTGGGCCTTCAGCTTGTCGTGCAGGACGCTGTTCGGGTTGGGCGTGCGCTTGAGCGCGTCCAACAGGACGTACAGGCCCGCGTAGGCCTGAGCCGCGAACTGGTCGGGATCCGCGCTGTACTTGGCCTTATAGGCGGCAACGAAGTCCTTGTTCTCGGTGGACGGGTTGTCGATGAACCACGCCGTCCCCGAGATCGCGCCCTCGGCGGCCGCGCCGGCCGATGCCGCGAGCGCGGGGGTGTTGAAGCCGTTGCCACCGATGACCGGCAGGCCGGGCTTCCGCTTGGCGACCTCTTGGAGGACCTTGATCGCCGGTCCGGCGAGCGAGCTGTTCACGATGGCGTCGGGGCTCTCCGCGACCGCCTGGGTCACCGGCCCGGAAAGATCGACGTCGTTCTTGGAGTACGCGATCTCCTTCTTGATCGTGATGCCGGCGCCCTCGAGGGCCTTCTTGAAGATGGCAAAGCCGTCGGAGCTGAACTTGTCGTCCTGCGCGTACATCAGGACGACGGTCTTGAGGTTGAGCTTGGCCTTCACTGTCTTCACCGTCTCCGGGATCGCGGCCGACTCACCGAGCGAGACGCGGAACACGTAGTCACACGGCCCGTAGGAGCACTTGCCCACGATGCCGTCGCCGGTGTTGCTGATCGCGATGACCGGGGTCTGCGCGCTCTGCGCGACCGGGTCGGCGGCGACGGCGGTCCCCGAGAGCGTCGGGCCGAGGATCGCGGCGACGCGGTCCTGCTGCACGAGCTTCTTGAACGCGGTGATCCCGCCGTCGGTCGTGGACTGGTCGTCCTCGATGATCAGCTGGATCTTCGCGCCGTTCGCCCCGCCCGCGGCGTTGATGCGGTCGGCGGCGAGCTGGACCCCGTTCTTCTGCGCCGGGCCGTAGGCGTTCCCCACCCCGGTGAGCGAGATCGCCACGCCGACCTTGATGTCGGGCTTGCTCGCCGCGGCTGCGCTCGCCGCCGGCGCGTTCGAAGCCCCGCCGGTGCCGGACCCGCCGCAGGCGGCCAACAGGACCGCGAGCGCGCTGACAATGCCAATGAGCCGTTTCGTCATGCCACTCTCCCTACTCCACTGGAAACCTCGGCAAGTCTACTAGGCGAGGTGTCGGGGCCGGAGGTCGAGGAGGAGGCTGGCGAGCGAGAAGAGCGTGGCGAGCACCACGCCGCACGCCGCGAACGCTGCCGGATCGCGGAGCGCGATCGCCTGCAGCGCCACGAAGCCGATCCCGTTCCAGAGCAGGAGGTACTCCACGATGGGCAGGCTTGCGACCGCGACCCGCAGGCCGCTGCCGACCGCTTCGAGCGACATCGGAAGCACGTGCGGAAGGATGTGGACCCGAACGATCCAGCTCGGCAGGAGGCCCTTCGCGTTCGCGGTGTTCACGAAGTCGGCGTCGAACACCTCGCCCATGCGGACCGCGGTGAGCTGCGCCGTCATCGCGACGGCGGGCGCGGAGAGCGCCAGGAGCGGGAGGACCAGGTGCCCATCAAGGCCAAAACCGAAGACCGGAAGCACCGCGCGGCCGGCAGCTCCCCCGATGAAGATGATGAGGATCTGCAGGAAGTACGCGAGGAAGAACGATGGGATCGCGGCGACGATGCTGGTGAGTCCCAGGATGATGCCGCTCTGGATCGCGCGCCGCCGGAGGAGCGCAGCGGTGATGCCGAGGAGGAGTCCGACGGTGAGCGAGAAGAGCGCCACACCGGCGAGGAGCGCGAGACTACGCCCCGTAGCGGTGATGATCACATCGGCGAGCGACGCTTGGTAGGTCTGTGCCACGGTTGGCGAGGCGGTCTGCGGAAGACCGAATGGCGATGGAGCCCGCGCGCCGACGCCGATGCCGGGCGCAATGACGAACGGGCTGTAGCGGGCCATCGCGATCGGTGACAGCAGCGCGAACAGCGCCCAGAGCACGCCGACCGTGAGCGGAACGCGCGCCACTCGGAGCACAAGCTGGCTCACCGGGGATGCAGCTCCGGCGCCCCCGCTGCGTAGCGGCCGACCGCATACCCGACCACGGCCGCGGCATCGGCACGCAGGTCGACCCCGTTGACCGCGCGGCCGGCTCCGCGGATGAGGACCCAATGGACATCGCTCAAGGCGCCGAGTCCGAGCGGCGCCATGAGGTCGCCACCGGCAACGGTGTCGGGGTCGAGCGTCGCGTCGGTGTGCGCCGCCGCGGCCGCCGTCCGGATCGCATACGCGTCGAAGGCCGCCACCAGATCGCCGTAGGCGGTGGTGAACCGCAGGGTGGACCCGGCGACGGTGTCGACCACGATCACCAGATCGAGCGGCGACGTGCCGAGCGTCGCCCGGACCGCTTTGGCGCTCGCCTGCGTATCTCCACCCGGGTCGAGCAGCACCAACGCGAGTGGCGGGAGGGGTCGCCCGGCAAGGGCCCGCACGACCGCGACGAGCACGTCTTCCGCGCCGCGCATCCCGTCGGCGCGCGAGGGCGCGACCGCCCAGACCACCAGCCGGTGCGCGTCCGCCGCGGCCGGTGTGAGCGCGACGAGTGAGCGCGATGCCGTCGTGACCGCCGCCACCGGCACATCGACATGCCCGGTCCCCGGGATCGCGGCGGCGAGCGATCGGCCCGCGGTGTAGGCCGGATCGCCGGCGCTCTGGGCCTGCAGGATG
>DATLEG010000264.1:0-8228 GCA_035525465.1 Saccharimonadales bacterium (SeqCode) | reverse complement strand
CGCACGCCGGCCGCCGCGGCCGCCCGGGCCCGCGTGGCCGGGTCACGGGGAGACGCGGCGAGCGGATCCCAGCCGACCGGATCGATGCCGGTGGCGAACGCGGCGCCGGAGCACCCCATCAGCCAGTCGTAGTCCGACTTCGTGGCCGCGGCCAGCGCGCCGGGGAAGGTGCATTCGCGGCCGGTACCGAAGAGGAGCGGGCCGACGTCGGCGGTGTGGCGGGTCAGGGCGCCGGCTCGCGGATCACGTCCCGCCGATCGACAGCTCGGCGATGAGCAGGGTCGGGCTTCCGAGGCCGGACGGGCCAAAGGTGAGGTCGCGGCCGACGCCACTCACCGACGCGAGGAGCGTCGTGAGGTTCCCGGCGATGGTGATGCCCTGCACCGGATAGGCCCGAACGCCGTGCTCGAGGTATTCACCCGTCGCGCCGAGGGAGAACTCACCCGAGATCGGATCGACCGTGTGCAGATTGAGGAGCGACGTGATCCGAAGCGCCCGGTCGAGACCGGCGACCATCGCCTCCGGGTCTTGCGTGCCCGCCTCGATCCGGAAATTCGCGACCCCGATCCGGCCCGGCTGCGCGTAGGAGCCGCGTCGCGCGTTGCCGGTGGGGGAAAGGCCCATCTTGCTCGCGGTCTTCAGCGACGAGAGATAGCCACGCAGGACGCCCCGCTCGATCAGGGTCCGGGTCGTGGTCTCCACGCCCTCACCGTCGAAGGGGGAGCTCCGGAGCCCGCCCGGGGTGCGGGCATCATCGACGATCGTGACCAGCTCGCTCGCGACCTGCTCCCCGACCTTCGTCGCGAGCAGGCTCTTTCCCTTGAGCACGCTGTCGGCGGAGAACAGGGGGGCGATCGCCCCGAGGAGGGCCATGCCCATGAACGGATCGAGCACGACCGGCAGCCGCTGCGTAGCGAACGGGCGCGCCCCAAGCTTGGCGGCGGCCATTTCCGCGGCCCGTCGCCCGACCGCCTCCGCGCTCACCTGGTCGAACCGGCGGCTCGCCTGGCCATGCCCGCCGATCTGGCGCTCCTCGCCGGCGGTCGCGACCGCCGAGGTGCCGACGCTGTAATAGGTCCCGCGGTACGAGCCCCGCACGCCACCGGTGTTGGCCAGCACGGTCGTGGTCAGCCCGTCGCTGTACGCGGTCTTGCGGAACGCGGTGATCCGTGGGTCGGCCGCCCGGGCGGCCGCTTCGACCGCGAGCGCGAGGGCCGTCCGCTCGGCCACCGAACGCTCCTCCTCCCGGTCGACCAGCGCGAGATCGGTCGCGGCGAGGGGACGGTCGGCGAGCCGCAGGTGCGGGTCGGGCGCGGTCACCGCGCTCATGTCGCGGGCCGCGTCGACGCAGGCGGTGATGCCGTCGCGGGTGAGATCGCTCGTGTAGGCGAAGCCGGCCTGGCCCTCCCGCAAGAGCCGGATGCCGATACCCCGCTCGCCGCGCGAGATCACGTTCTCCGCCGCACCCTCGCGCACCTCGACCGAGGTGGACCAGCCCTCACGGAGAAAGACCTCCCCCGTGCCACCGGCCCGGCCGATCGCGCCGAGCGCGCGCTCGACGGCGCTGTCGTTATCGAGCTTGTCGCTCACCCGCTCACCCTGCCGCCGACCACGACGGAGGGGATGCGGAGCGTCGGCTGCGCGTCCGCGACCGGTGCCCCCTGGCCCTCCTTGCCGCAGGTGCCGGTGGAGTAGCCGAGGTCCCAGCCGACCATGTCGATCTCGCTCATGAGCTTCGGGCCCTGCCCGACGAGCGTCGCCCCGCGAAGCGGCTCGGCCTGCTTCCCGTCGCGGATCCGGTAGCACTCGGTGATCTCGAACGCGAAGTTGCCGCTGATGACGTCGACCTGGCCGCCGCCCATCCCCTTCACCAGAAGACCGTCCTTCACCGACGCGAGGATCTCGTCCGGATCGGAGGTGCCCGGGGCGATCATCGTGTTCGTCATCCGGCAGATGGGCAGGTGGCGGAACGACTCGCGACGCCCGTTCCCGCTCTCGGGGATGCCGAGCTTCGCGGCGTGCTTGCGATCCGAGAGGTAGGTCCGAAGGATCCCGTCCTCGATCAGCACCGTGCGGTGCGTCTGCGCCCCCTCGTCGTCCATCGCCGCGGACCCCCGGCGGTCGGGATCGGTGCCATCGTCGATGACCGTGATGAGCGGGCTCGCGACCTGCTGACCGATCTTTCCCGAATACACCGACATGCCCTTGAGGTTCAGGTCGGCCTCCAGGCCGTGACCGACGGATTCGTGGATCAACGTGCCGCCGGCCTCGCTCGACAGGACCACGGTGTAGGTGCCGGCCGGTGCCGGGTCGGCCGCGACGTTCTGGGCAGCGAGGCGTGCGGCCGTTTCGGCGGTGGCGATGATCGCCTCCTCGGTCAGGAGCTCGAATCCCTGCGTGCCGGCAAGGGCCTTGTATCCGGATTCGAGCACTTCGCCGGATCTCGCTGTGGCGAGGACACCAAAGACGAGGCGCACCCGGCGGTCGCTCCGCTGGCGGCCGTCGCTATTCGCGACCATCACCTCCTGCACGGTCTCGCGGTAGAGCACCGTGACCTGGTGGATCCGCGAGTCGTAGGCCCGGGCGCGCTCATCCGCGAGGCGCAGGAGGGCGACCTTGCGCTGGAGTGGCACGTCGCGAGGATCGATGCGCACCGTGGATGGCTGGGGCAGCGTGTCGCTGCGCAGCCCGGCGAGCTCGCGGACCCCGGAGTCGTCGGCGATCCCGGCGGCGGCGCGGCCGGCGATGGCCATCAGGTCGTCGCCGTCGTTCACATTCCCATTCGCGTACACACCCCGCTCGCCGCTGGTCACGCGGATGCCCGCGCCCTGATCGAGTCCGGTGATCGCGTCCTCGATCCGGCCGTCGTCGAGCGCGAGCGTGACCACATGCTGCCGCTCCCAGAACAGCTCGGCCCACTCGCCGCCCCGCGAGAGCGCGGTGCGCAGTGCGCGGCCGATGTCGCGGGCGGACAGGGTCGTCGCCCGGGTCAGTGTCGCGCTCGGAATGGCCGTCCTCCCCTTGAGGATGTGCAGTTTACCGCCGGTCGGCGAGGATCCGGGCGAGGACCGCGGCCTCCGCGTTGCCGCCGCTCACGACGAGGACGGTCTTGCGTCCGAGGGGGGTCGCGCCCGAGCGGATCGCGGCAAGAGGTGCCGCGCCGGACGGCTCCACCAGAAGCGAGAGCCCCTCCAGGTAGTCGAAGGTCGCCTGCGCCAGGGCGGCCTCGCTCACGGTCACGATCTCGTCCACGTAGCGGCGGGCGAGCGCGACATTCAGCTCGGTCGTGCTCTTGGCCACGAGCTTGTCCGCGATGCTGTGGGGATGGGCGAGCGTGACCGGATGGCCGGCAGCGACCGACCGGCGGACCGCATCGGCACCCTCGGGCTCGACGCCGACGATCCGGGCGGCCGAGCCGCGCTCCTTCAGCGCCAGCGCCAGACCGGCCAGCAGCCCGCCGCCACCCACCGCGACGACGACGAGATCCGCGTCCGGCAGCTCGTCCCAGATCTCAAGGCCCACGGTGCCCTGTCCGGCGACGATGAGCGGGTCGGCATACGGGTGGATGAACGTCTTCCCTTCAGCCGCCTCGATCTCGTGCGCGAGCGCCAGGGTGTCGTCGTAGACCTCACCCCGCAGGAGCACGGTCGCGCCGTAGGCGCGGCAGACGGCGACGATCGCCGGCGACACGCCCTCCGGCATCACGACGGTCGCCGGTGCCCCGAGGGTGGCCGCGGCGTACGAGACGCCCTGGGCGTGGCTGCCCGCTGATGCGGCGACCACCCCGCGGGATCGCTCCGCGCGATCCAGCGCGGCGATCTTGTTCAGCGCGCCGCGGACCTTGAACGTGCGCGTCGGCTTGAAGGTCTCGATCTTGAGATGGATCTCGGCTCCCAGCTGATCCGAGAGCAGTGGAGACCGCTCGAGCGGGGCGCGCGGCAGGTAGCGGTCGACGATCTCGCGGGCGGCAACGACATCGCGCAGGCCGAGCATCGTCCGACGATAGGTCCCCGTCCCCCGGCTCGTCGGCCGCGACCGGTCCGCCAGCCTTTGGGCGCGGTGATACTTCGGGCATGGCCACACGAGGCGAGCTCCGGGCGCGCGGTCTGCAGGCCCTGCGGGCGGCTGGGGTCGCAGCGCCGGCGCTCGATGCCGACGTCCTGCTGGCCCACGTCGCCGGCGTGGGGAAAGAGGCCCTCGTGGCCCACCCCGAGGCGGTGCTCCCGCCGGACGCCGAGCGCCGGTATGACGAGCTCCTCTCCCGCCGGGCCCGCGGTGAGCCGGTCGCGTATCTGCGGGGCTACAAGGAGTTCTACGGCATCACCTTGGGGGTCGATCCGCGGGTGCTCGTGCCACGTCCGGAGACCGAAGTGCTGGTCGACGCCGTGCGCGCGTTCGCCGCCGGGCGTCAGCTCTCCGTGGTGGATGTCGGGACCGGATCCGGGGCGATCGCCATCGCCCTCGCGCGATCGGAGCCGGCGCTTCGGATCCTCGCCACGGACCTCTCGGCCGATGCGCTGGCGGTCGCGCGGGACAACGCCGCGGCCAACGGGGTCGCTGCCCGGATCACCTTCCTTCAGGGCGACCTGCTGGCGCCGGTCGCCGAGCCGGTGGACTGCGTCGCCGCCAATCTGCCGTACCTGCCGGCCGATGCGCTGGACGATCTGTCCGGCCTATCTGGCCTGTTTGGGGACCGTGCGGCACTCGCCTTCGAGCCGCGCCTGGCGACGCTCGCCGGTCCGGACGGCCTGGACCTCATCCGGCGCGCTGCCGCCGATCTCCGGCGGGTCCTGCGCCCGGGGGGCGCGGCCTTCTTCGAATGCGATCCGCCTCAGGTCGCCGCGCTGGTCCAGCTGCTCGCGCCGATCGGCCCGACCAGCGTGATCCCGGACCTGACCGGGGGAGACCGGGTCGTCGCGGTGCGCCCGTAGCGGCCAAGCAGCCCGTTCTTTTGCCGAAGACCCTTGTCCGGAGACCCGCGGCGTGGTAAAAATCAATTGTTGACTCAGCCAGTCGGAATTCAGCCCAACGACCGAATGCCGCGCTGCGTCTGCATCTGTCTGTAGGCGACGAGGCCGGTTCCCTCCGACCTTGGCGCCAGGCCCCGGAGCGCCACCGCTCCGCGTGACCGACCGGAACCCGAAAAAGACAGAAGAGGTCAACATCGATGAAACGCTCCCTATCGCGCATCCTGCCCGCGTTCCTGCTCACCAGCCTGCTCTCGGCCGCCTGTGGCGGCGCGGCCGGCCCCGCACCGGCTTCGGCCGCGCCGGCCGGGGCTGCCACTCCGGCTGATCGGAGCGCCCCGGCCGAACCGGCCGATCCGGCCCTCGCCGAGCTTCGGCTCGACTACGCGACCTACTCGCCTCCCTCGCTCGTTCTGAAGAAGATGGGCTGGGTCGAGCAGGCGTTCCCCGGGACCACGGTGAAATGGGTCTACTCGGCCGGATCGAGCAACGCGCTGAACTTCCTGCAGGGGAACGCCGTGGACTTCGGCTCGACCGCCGGATCCGCCGCGCTCCTCTCGCGGGCGAATGGGAACCCGATCAAGGCCGTCTACGTGTACGAGCAGCCGGAATGGACCGCGCTCGTCGTGGCGAAGGACTCCCCCGCGAAGACCATTGCCGACCTGAAAGGCAGGCGGATCGCCGCCCAGAAGGGCACCGATCCGTACTTCTTCCTGCTGCGCACGCTGAACGGCGCCGGGCTGTCCCAGGCCGACATCCAGTACGTCAACCTGCCGCACGCCGAGGGGCGGACGGCGCTCGAGCGCGGCCAGGTCGATGCCTGGGCCGGTCTCGATCCCCACATGGCCGCGAGCGAGCTGCAGGCCGGGAGCCGGCTCATCTACCGGAACAAGGACTTCAACACCTACGGATTCCTCAACTCACGCGAGGCGTTCCTGAAGGTCTACCCGGCGACGACCCGCACGCTCATCGGCCTGTACGAGCGCGCCAAGCAGTGGATCGTCGATCACCCGGACGAGGCGGCGAAGGTCCTCGCCGACGAGGCCCAGATCACGCTCGAAGTGGCCAAACGCGAGCTCAATGACCGGATGAATTTCAAGACGAGCGGCATCCCGGGGGACGCGCATGTCACGGTCCTCAAGGCGGTCGTCCCCATCATCGCGGCCGAGCAGCTGGCGAATCCCGGTGCGAACCTCGACAAGGCCGTCACCGACCTCATTGACGGCAGCTACGCGAAGGCGGTCATCAAGTAGCCGTTCCGGACGCCGTGCTCGATCGCCCGGCGGCCACCGGACGCTCACGCCGGCGCCTGCCGTCCGCCCTGCCCTGGATCCTGCCGGTCGCCATCGTCGTGGCGTGGTGGAGCTCGACGGCGGTCGGCATATTCGAAGTCCACCAGATGCCCCCACCCCCGGTCGTGCTCGAGGCGGGGCTCGGCCTCTGGCGTCGCGGTCTCCTACAGCAGGATCTGGTCGCGACCACGCTGCGGGTCATCGCCGGCTTCGGGCTCGGCTCCGCCATCGCGGTGGCGCTGGGCACGCTCACCGGGCTCTCGCGGCGGGCCGAGGAGGCCGTCGGGCCCACCCTGCAGGCCCTGCGCACCGTTCCCACGCTGGCCTGGGCCCCGCTGCTCCTTCTCTGGATGGGCATCGACGAGCCGCCAAAGCTCATCCTCGTCGCCATCGGGGCGTTCTTTCCGGTGTATGTGAATCTGGTGGCGGGGATGGTCGGGGTGGACCGCAAGCTCATCGAGGTCGCGCGGGTCTACGACCTCACACCGCCACAGATCGCGCGACGGGTGATCCTCCCAGCGGCACTGCCCGATCTGCTCACCGGCCTGCGTCTCGGCGCGACGCAGGCCTGGCTGTTCGTCGTCGTGGCCGAGTTCTTCGGCGCGTCCAGCGGTCTCGGATTCCGGCTCACCGACAGCCAGCAGTCCACGCGCGTGGACCTCATGTTCGTCGCGATCATCTGCCTCGCGATCCTTGGGAAGCTGACCGATTCGCTCCTGCGCCTGATCGAAGGTCGCCTCCTTCGCTGGCGTGACACGGTCGGCGAAGCAGCCCGCCAGTGAGCCGGCCATTGACCGTCAGCAGGCTGCGCAAGCGGTACAGCGAGACGCCGGTGATCGGCGGCCTCGACCTGGAGGTCGCGCCGAGCGAGATCGTCGCGGTCGTCGGGCCATCCGGCTGCGGGAAGAGCACCCTCCTTCGGCTGATCGCCGGCCTCGACACCCGCTACAGCGGCGAGATCCGCGTGGACGACGCGCTCGTCTGTGGTCCCGACCCGCGCGTCGGCATGGTGTTCCAGGAGCCGCGGCTCTTTCCCTGGCTCTCGCTCGCCCAGAACGTCGGGTTCGGTCTCCGCGAGCGGAATGGTCGGAAGGCGCGCGATCTCGTGGACGAGACGCTGGGCGTCGTCGGGCTCTCCACCTTTGCCGACGCGCTGCCCAAGCAGCTCTCCGGCGGGATGGCCCAGCGCGCCGCGCTCGCCCGGGCCCTCGTGACGGAGCCCCAGGTCCTGCTCCTCGACGAGCCGTTCAGCTCGCTCGATGCGTTCACCCGGATGCGGCTGCAGGACCATCTGCTCACCGCCTGGACGCGCTATCGGCCGACACTGGTCCTGGTGACCCACGACCTCGACGAGGCGGTCTATCTCGCCGATCGGGTGATCCTGCTGAGCGATCGGCCCGCGCGCGTCGCCGATGTGCTGCGGGTCGCTCCGGACCGCCCGCGCGACCGGCGCGATCCCAGCCTCCTTGGGCTGCGCGTGGCGCTCCTCGAGGCGCTCCACCTGGAACGAAGCCAGCTTGATGCCGCCGTCTAGCTCCCGCGGCTCCGTCGGGACACCGCGTTCCCGCTTCCTCGACCTCTCCGCGCCGCTGCCGCTGGACTCCGGCGGCGAGCTGTCGGGGGTCCGGATCGCCTACGAGACCTACGGCACCCTCACACCCGCGAGGGACAACGTCATCCTGGTCTGCCACGCGCTCTCGGGGGATGCGCACGCGGCGGGCTGGAGCGACGACCCGAACGCGCCGACGACCGTCGATGGCGTCGGCGCCGCCGAGCGCGGGAAGAGCGGACTCGGCTGGTGGGACGGGATGATCGGCCCGGGCAAGGCGTTCGACACCGACCGCTACCACGTCGTGTGCTCGAACCTCATCGGCTCCTGTCGCGGCTCGACGGGACCGGCGTCGATCGATCCGTCGACCGGAAAGCCGTACGGCGCCACGTTCCCCGTGCTCACGGTGGGTGACATGGT
>DATLEG010000250.1:0-4835 GCA_035525465.1 Saccharimonadales bacterium (SeqCode) | reverse complement strand
CGGAGGTCGTTGGCGCGGCGCTCGAGGTGCTCGACGCGCTGGAGGCGCGCTTCGGCTTCACGACCGAGCGCACCACGTATCCCTGGTCCGGTGCCGACCACCTGGCCACCGGGCGGCGCGTCGTGCCATCCGACTTCGAGCCCCTGCGGGCCCACGGCGCGGTGCTGCTGGGAGCACTCGGTCACCCGCAGGTCCGTCCGGGGGTGCTCGAGCGCGACATCGTCATCGCGCTGCGGCGCACCCTCGATCTCTACGTGAATCTGCGCCCGCTCGAGCTCTTCGCCGACCGTCTCTCGCCGCTGCGTGACGCGCACGCGGCGGACATCGACATCCTCATCGTCCGCGAGAACACCGAGGATGTGTACGGCGTGGAGGGCACCCGGGGAGGTCAGGGAACGGCCGAGGAGTGGGGCAGCGCGGAGATGCGCTTCACCCGCCGCGGGATCGAGCGCATCGTGCGCTACGCGTTCGAGCGCGCGCGCGAGCGGCCGCGCCGCCGCCTCACGCTGGTCGACAAGGCGAACGCGATCCCGATCCAGAATCTCTGGCGCGAGATCTTCGCCGAGATCGGCGAGGCCTTCCCGGATATCGAGCGGAACACGGCGTACGCCGACGCGGCCGCGATGTTCCTGGTCCTGGATCCCAAGCGGTACGACGTCATGGTGACCACGAATCTCTTCGGTGACATCCTGAGCGACGTCGGCGCGGGGGTCTGCGGCGGCCTGGGCATGGCACCTTCGGCGAACCTCCACCCCGGCCGCACCTCGGTCTTCGAGCCGGTGCACGGCTCGGCCCCGGAGTACGCCGGTCAGGGCGTCGCGAGCCCGATCGGCGCCATCGGCGCGTTGGCGATGCTCCTCGAGCACCTCGGCGAGCACACCGCCGGGGCCGCGGTGCGCCGCGCGATCCGGGCGACGATCGCCGATGGGCGGATCCCGGACGTCGCGCTGCGGGCCGGATCCACCGCGGCCTCCACAGCCACGATCATCGCCGCGCTCGCGGATGCTCCCGTCTCCAGCTAGACGGCGAAGACCCGCAGCAGGATCACGGTGAAGGTCACCAGGAACGCGAGCGAGCCGACGATCGCGACCGCCACCCGCGGCCCGACCGCCCGCACCGCCGCGAGCTCGACCCCGAAGCCGAGCCCGGCCATCGCGAGGATGGTGAGCCAGCGGCTGGCCTCCTGGAGCGGTGCGGCGACCGCGGGCGGAAGGATGCCCACGCTGCGCAGGAAGGCAAGGACACCGAACACCGCGACGAACCACGGCACATAGGTCCGCCACCCGCCGGTCGTCCGGCCGCCCTCGTGGCGGTAGAGGAGCGCGAAGCCGAGGACGACCGGACCGAGGAGGAGCACCCGCGTGAGCTTCACCAGCGTCGCGACCGCACCGGAGAGCTGACTCACCGGAAAGGCCGCGGCGATCACCTGGGGGACCGCGTAGACGCTCATGCCGGCGAGCACGCCGTAGTCGTAGTGGCTGAGGGCGAGGATCGGGATGAGGAGCGGAAGCCCGAGGACCAGGCACACGCCGAGGACCGCGGTCAGGCCGATGGCGCTCGCGACGTCCTTCTTCTCGGCCCGGATGACCGGGGCGACCGCGGCGATCGCCGAATTGCCGCAGATCGCGTTCCCCACCGCGACCAGGATCGCGAGCTTGCTCTGCAGTCCGAGCGCGCGGCCGATCGTGTATCCGAACGCGATGCCCAGCGCCACCCCGCCGACGACGATGAGGCCGAGCACCGGCCCGGCCGCCAGAAGCTGGCGCAGGTCGACCGCGGCGCCGAGCAGCGCGACGCCGAGCTCGAGCACCTGCTTGGCCGCGAAGGACGCGCCGCCCTCATAGGGTGTTGGATCGCGCAGGAGATTTCGGGCGACGACGCCGATGAGCAGGGCGAGCACGAGGGCCTCGATGACGACCTGCCCGAGGACCGCCGCCTCGCCCGCGGCCACCACCGCGGCGACGGCAGCGACGATGAGGGTGAGCGCAAGACCGGGAATGTGCCGGCGGTCAGGCCTAATGCTTCGCGGCCACCGACCCGAAGATGACGATGAACGCGAGCAGGGTCACCGTCGTCACGAAGATCGGGATCGAGAGCGTGAGGAACGATTCAGGTCGTCGCGGTTCGGACCATGCTCGGGTCGTGGCTCGCGCTCCATGCCGACCTCCTGTGTTCCTGCCTCTGCTCGTCTCATGGAATCTTACGGTCCTACCATCGGGGTGTGGCCGGAGAGCGCGAGGACATCCGGATCGCCGGCACCCGCCGCGAGGCGGTCCTCCTCCTCCATGGCCTGACCGGCGTGCCGAACGAGCTGCACGTCCTGGGCGACGCGATCGCCCGGGACGGGTATCCGGTCCACATCCCGCTCCTCCCGGGCCGGGGCACGGTCGCCGCGGACATGGACCGGCTCTCCTGGGATGACTGGATGAAGGCCGCGGTCAGGGCCTACGACGGTCTTGCCCGTGACCACGACGCGGTCGTCGTCGGCGGGCTCTCGGCCGGCGGGACCATGGCACTTGACCTCGCCCTGCGCCGTCCCGTTCGGGCGCTGCTCCTCTACGCCGCAGCGATCTCGGTCTCGCGGCGCGCCGCATATCTCGCACCGTACGGCTGGCGGCTCATCCGACGCTGGGGATCGCCGGGGCATCGATACTCCCCGACCGACCCCGCGGAGGCGGTCTCGACCTATGACCCGATCCCGGTGCGCGCCGTCGCCGAGCTCATCCGCGGCATGCGGCGGGTCCGCCCGCACCTGCGTGAGATCACCGCGCCCGCTCTGGTGCTGCACGCCGCGGCCGACCGCTGGGTGCCGGTGGCCAGCGGGCGCGAGATCGCGGCCCGCCTCGGCGGACCGGTGGAGCTTGGGATCCTTCCGGGTGATGGGCACGCGATCACCGCCGGGCCGGATCGCGATCTGGTCGCGGCCCGGACCCAGGCGTTCCTGGCCAGGACGATCGGGCCGGCGTGACCGGGGCCCGCGTTCAGCTGGTCGGCGCGGGGACCGGCGCGGGGTCGACCTTCGGCGGGGCCGGAAGGTCGACGGGCGATCCGCCCTGCTTGCCCTGCTCGCTGCCGGGCGGCGTGATCTCGCCGGGACGGGACGGGAGTCCGGGATCGATCTCTGGCACGTCCTGACCTCCTGCGCTCCGGTCCGCGTGGGCGGACCGCTACCGGTCCAATGGAGCAGCCGCCGTGCCACCGGACCGGATGAGCGCATCGACCCGGTCCCGGATCCCGTCCCGTACCAGGCGGAACGCGGCCAGGCGCTCGGCCTCGGTGCCCCCGGCCTGCGCCGGGTCGGGGAATTCCCACCGCAGCTGCAGCCCGGCCCGCGGCGGGATCGGGCAGTTCGCGTCACAGACGGTCACGCAGATGTCGAACGCGCCGGTCACTTCGTCCACGGAGCGGCTCCGGTGCTCGGAGATGTCGATCCCCGCCTCGGCCATGGCCTGTACCGCCAGGGGATGAAGGCCGCCCGCCACGGTGCCGGCGCTCTCCGCGACGTAGCGCTTGCCACCCGCTGCCCGCAGGAAGCCCTCGGCCATCTGCGATCGGGCCGCGTTGTGCCCGCAGAGGAATAGGACCCGGGTCATCTCGCTATCGTCGCATCATGCGCCGCGGCCCGCTACGCCATCGCTGGTTCGCGCTCTTCACCGGCTCGGTGACCAGCGGATCGGTCGGCGACGAGATCGCCAAGCTCGCGCTCCCCCTTCTCGTGCTCGACCTCACCCATGACATCGGCGCGGCCGCGACCCTCCGCGTCGTGCAGTCGGTGCCGTACATCCTGTTCGGCGCGTTCGCCGGAGCGCTCATCGACCGGTCGGAGAAGCGGCGGCTCCTCGCCGTGACCACGGTCCTGAGCATCGTCATCACCGCCGCGGTCCCGATCTCGGCGAGCCTCGGCGTCTTTTCCATCGGCCTGCTCTACCTCCTGGCCTTCCTGCTCGGGGCGGTCGAGGTCGTCTGGGGCATCACCGCGGATTTCAGCATCGTCCCGGCGCTCGTCGATGCCGACGAGCTCACGAACGCCAATGCCACGTACCTCACCGCCGACCGGGTCGCCCGGATCTTCGGGCCGGTCATCGGCGGCTTCGCCATCGCGGCCTTCACCTTCGGCGGCGCCACCGGGTCCACGAACGCCCTGTGGCTGTCGGCGCTCCTGTACCTTCCGACGCTCTGGGTATTCCTGCGAATGCCTCCTCTCAACGACGTGGACCGGACCACGCTCCCCCCGCTCAGCGCGGCCAACGTCCGAAGCGAGGTGACCGACGGGTTCACCTATCTCTGGGGCAACACGGTGCTGCGCGCCCTCTTCGTGCTCATGTTCATCAGCAATCTGGGGAACGCCGGGCTTCAGACCCTGCTGCTGTTCGTGCTGCGCGAGGAGTACGGGCTCGACGCCGGGACGATCGGGGTCGCGCTCTCGGTGACCGGGATCGTGTCCATCGCCGGATCGGCATTCGCGCCGCGGCTGGCACGGGGCCGCCCGCTCGGCCTGACGATGCTCTTCGTGGTCACCTTCGCTGCCCTGTCCAGCGGCGTGGCGACGTTCGCGCGGTCGTGGCAGCTCGTTGTCGCCGCGATCACCGGACGGCAGCTCGCCTGGAGCGCGCACATCGTGTACGCCTTCATCCCGCGCCAGCGTGAGATCCCCCCGGCGCTCCGTGGCCGCGTGAACGGTGCGTTCCGGACGCTCATCCTCATCAGCAACACCGCCTCGCCCGCGCTGCTTTCGACGATCGCCGCGACCCGGGGGACCTCCACGGCCTTTGCCGTCGCCGGGGCGCTCGGGCTCGCGGCGGTGGGCGTGAGCGCGCTCGGCCCGCTCCGGCATT
>DATLEG010000248.1:0-2305 GCA_035525465.1 Saccharimonadales bacterium (SeqCode) | reverse complement strand
CGGTCCACGTCGCGCTGCGCGGGACGGACAACAGATTCGACCCGGAGGAGCTTCGCCGGGCGTTCGGTCCCCGCACCAAGGCGATCATCCTGAACACCCCGAACAATCCGACCGGCCGGGTCTTCACCCGGGCGGAGCTCGAGCTGGTCGCGGGTCTCTGCCGCGAGCACGACGTCATCGCGATCACCGATGAGATCTACGAGCACATCCGCTTTACCGGGGAGCACATCCCGATGGCGACCCTCGAGGGCATGGCCGGACGGACGGTGACGATCTCAGGCGCGAGCAAGACGTTCTCGGTCACCGGCTGGCGGGTGGGCTGGATCGTCGCGCCGCCGGAGCTCACCGCCGGCATCCGGAAGGTCCACGACTTCCTGACGGTCGGCGCCCCCGCTCCGCTGCAGGAGGCGATCGTCGCCGGGCTGGCCCTAGGCCGTCCCTACTACGCCGCACTCTCCGCCGGATACCGCGAGCGGCGAGATCTGCTGCTGCCCTATCTGGAGCGTGCGGGCTTCCACCCACGCGTTCCGGAAGGGGCCTACTACGTGCTCTGCGACATCGCCGGGTTCGGGTTCGCCGACGACACCACGTTCGCCCGCTGGCTGGTCGAGACCGTCGGCGTCGCCGGGGTCCCCGGCTCGTCCTTCTACTCCCGTCCCGAGCTGGGCCGGCATCTCATCCGGTTCACCTTCTGCAAGACCGACGAGCTGCTCCGCGAAGCGGGGGAGCGGCTCGGCCGGACCGCGGAGCTGGCCGCCGCCCGCTGAGCCGATGGTGACGCGAAGCTAGTTGGCGGCGGGGCGTGGGGCGTCGAACGCGGTCGCGCGGCGGGTCGCGAGCAGCAGCGCGAAGGCATCCGGCTCGGAGACCACCGTTGCCGGGGTGACCGTGGTGTTCGCGAGCAAGGCCGCCGCCGCGTCGGCGTCGCGCTGACGGGCGAGCGCGCGCAGCGCGAGCGGATAGCTGTTGCGGACGGTGAACACCCCGTTCACCGACCCGAGGGCCATCCCGCGGTCGAATGCGGCCACGGCCTCCTCGAACCATCCGTCCTGGTAGGCGGCCTCTCCGTAGGTGAGCCACGCCGCGCTGGTGTCCTGGGCCCTCGCCTCGGCCTTCGCGCGGGCGTAGAAGCGGTCGCGCATCAGGCTCTCGGTCCAGTCGGCTCCGATGACGGCCCTGAGGCGGGCCTCGTCCTTCGGCGCGTAGACCACCATGTACCGGTAGCTGAACGGCTGCCAGTTCTCGCCGAACCAGTCGTACGTGAGCGGCACGCCGGCGCCGAGCATCGAGTCGTTCACGTAGAAGACACCCTTGCTGTCGTCGTACCCGCGCACGGTGCGCCAGTGTGCGATGCGCGAGATCGCCGGATCCTGCATCCACTGCGTCACCATCGGCGCGAAGCCGTTCGCGATGAGCCGCTTCATCAGGTCGTTCGTGCCATTCATCCGCGACATCGAGCGAAGCCCGAACTCCGCCGCGACCCAGGGATCCACCCCAGCGGGGCCCATCCCGCGACGCACATCGGGGCCGCGCAGCGGGACCCGCGCCGTCTCCTGGTCCACGTTCACGCCGAGGGTCGACAGGGCCATCACCACCGCGGCCGGGCCGCAGTTATTGAGCGATTGCCAGACATGGGTCATCGGTCCGAGATCACCCTGCGGGAGGGCGGCCGTGGCGACCGGCCGCTCGGTCCCCTCGTCGGCGGCCACGGAGCCGCCGGAAGGGGCGAGGAGCGCGAACGCCAGGAGCGTGATCGCGAGCCGGCGCGGTCTCCATCGAGCGTGCATCGACCGCAATGGTAGGTCGGTGCGTACCATGGGTCCATGACCCGCGGCACGCTGACCCGCGGCCGGCTCGCCGAGCACCCCCTCTGGGCCGGCGCGCTGGACGCACCCGGGCTGGAGGGGCGACTCGTCCTCCCGGTGGTCGTCTCCGGCGATGTGGAAGACCGCGAGCGGATCGAGGGCACCGGCGGTCTGGAGCGGCTTTCCGTCACCGAGGCGGTGCGGACCGCCCGCACCGCGTCGGCCGCCGGCCTGGCCGGGCTCCTCCTGTTCGGCGCGACCGACCGCAAGGACGGACGGGCGTTCATCGCGAGCGAGCGGGACCACATCGTCGTCCGGGCGATCCATGCGCTCAAGGCGGCGCTTCCCGACTTTCCGGTCGCCACCGATGTGTGCATCTGCGCGTACACCGATCATGGCCAGTGCGTGCTCTTCGCCGAAGGGGCGGCCGACGTGCCCGGGACGCTCGAGCGCCTGGGAGAGATCGCCGCGGCCCACGCCGATGCGGGCGCCGACCTGCT
>DATLEG010000231.1:0-2264 GCA_035525465.1 Saccharimonadales bacterium (SeqCode) | reverse complement strand
ACGGGCGATGATCCGCTGACCGGGCTTGACCGACTCATCGCCCTCGGCGGCGAAATCGGCGCGCCCGGGGTCCCGCAGGTCGAGGTAGACCCGATAGCGCCGGAGCGGGAGACCTTCGCGGACCAGCGGGATGCCGGCCAGGGCCTCGTCGCCGAAGCCGGCCAGGATGCGATGCTCCCCGCGGACGTCGTAGGCCGTGATCACCGGGGCGTCTCCCGGACGGGAGGGGTCCTCGACCAGGACCAGGGGGGTGGGGGCTCTCCGGTCGTTCGGGCGTGCGCTTGGGTTCGCGGTCGGTGCGGTCATTCCCCTCCCACCGCAGGAGTGGTGCCAGACCGGGGCCAGACCGTCCGCCTGGCTTACACTGACGAGCGAGCCGGCTCGGTCCGGTATCACACACGCCCACGGCAGATCCCTGCGCGGCCCCGCCCGGGGCGGCGTGGCGGCCCGGGCGGAGGCATAAGGGAGAACCACGTTGGCCGTTGTCACGATGAAGCAGCTGCTCGAATCCGGGGTCCATTTCGGGCACCAGGCGCGCCGTTGGAACCCGAAGATGAAGCGATTCATCTTCATGGAGCGCAACGGGATCCACATCATCGATCTCCAGCAGACCCTGACCCGGGTCGAAGAGGCCTATCAGTTCGTCCGGGAGCTCTCCGCCGACGGGGGGCAGGTGCTGTTCGTCGGGACCAAGAAGCAGGCCCAGGAGTCGATCGCCGAAGAGAGCAAGCGCGCCGGGATGCACTACGTGAACCAGCGTTGGCTGGGGGGATTCCTCACGAACTTCGTCACGATCCAGAAGCGGATCAACCGCCTCAACGAGCTCATCGAGCGCAAGGAGCGCGGAGATCTGCTCACCATGCCGAAGAAGGACGCGCAGCGCCTCGAGGACGAGCTCCAGCACCTCGACCGCTACTTCCAGGGCGTGCGCGAGCTCCGTCGCCCGCCGAGCGCGCTGTTCATCGTCGACCCGCATCGCGAGCACATCGCGGTGGAAGAGGCCCGACGTCTCGAGATCCCGATCATCGCGATGGTCGACACCAACTGCGACCCGGATCTCATCGACGTGATCATCCCGGCGAACGACGACGCGATCCGCGCGGTGAAGCTCATCTGCCAGAAGATGGCCGATGCGATCATCGAGGGTCGCTCGACGCTCGAGGCGACCTCCAAGGAGGCGAGCCCCGAGGACATGGGCTACGAGCCGCTGCCGATGGGCGAGCCGGGAGACGGCGAGGCCGGCCTGCCGCGGGCCAAGCGGACCCCGCGGGTCTATGAGCCCGAAGAGGACGAGTACCCGATCGGTGGCTACGAGGAGGATCCGACCGCCGCCGCCGAGAACGCGGCGTCGGGTGAGGCCGCGCCGTCCGGTGACGCCGCGCACGCGGCCCCCGCGGCCGGCGCGTCCGGCACCGAGGAGAAGCAGTGATGACCAGCGCAGCCGACGTGACGCGCCTCCGCGCCGAGACCGGCGCCGGAGTGATGGATTGCAAGCGCGCCCTCGAGGAGGCCAAGGGTGACTTCGAGCAGGCGAAGAAGGTCATCCGCGATCGTGGCCTAGCCAAGGCCGCGAAGAAGGGCGACCGCGAGGCCAAGGAAGGCGTGGTCGAGGCCTACGTTCATGGTGGCGGCAAGATCGGGGTGCTCGTCGAGCTCTCGAGCGAGACCGACTTCGTGTCCCGCAACCCGGAGTTCCGCGATCTGGCGAAGGCGATCGCGATGCAGGTCGCGGCGATGGCCCCGCAGCACGTGCACGCGGATGAGCTGACCACGGAGCAGGTCGACGCCCTGGTCGCCGAGCACGGCGATCAGAAGAAGGCGATGGCGACCGCGGTGCTCATGCAGCAGCCGTACATCAAGGATCCCTCCAAGACGATCGGCGACCTGGTCACCGAGTACGCGGCGAAGGTCGGCGAGAATGTGAAGGTCCGCCGGATCGTCCGCTTCCAGCTGGGCGACGCCGCTTGACCGAGGTGAAGTACCACCGGGTACTGCTGAAGCTGTCCGGTGAGGCGCTCCTCGGTGAGGAGAAGTTCGGCATCTCCCCCGCGTACGTGAAGTACCTCGCCGAGGAGATCCACAAGGTCCGCACCCTCGGGGTCGAGATCGCGGTGGTGGTGGGCGGAGGCAACTGGCTGCGCGGGGCCCAGGCCGCCGAGCACGGGCTCGAGGAGGCGACCGGCCACTACATGGGGATGCTCGCCATGGTCATGAATGCCCTAGCCCTGCAATCGCAGCTCGAGGCGATCGGCGTCCCGACCCGG
>DATLEG010000225.1:0-5119 GCA_035525465.1 Saccharimonadales bacterium (SeqCode) | reverse complement strand
CGGATCCCGCCGACGATGTTCCGGATGAGGATCAGCAGCGTGTAGCTGACCAGCCCGATCTCGGCGGTCAGCAGCGTCAGGCCCGTGTACGGGATGAGGAGCGCGAAGAGCGCGAGGCTGGGGATCGTGTAGAGCGTTCCGGTCAGCCAGGTGACCGGGCCATACGCGCGCGGGACCCGCAGGACGAGAAGCGAGAGGAGGAAGGCGACGGCGAGTCCCACGCCCACGGCGATCGCGGTGAGCTCGAGGTGCTGGACGAGCCGCTCGAAGATCGCGTCGCCGTGGCTGGCGATCCAATCCCAGCGGACCAGCGGCTCGCCGTCGGTCATGTCTTGTATCCGTGGCGGAGCATCGCGCTGATCTGCTCGAGTGACAATGCGCCGAGGTAGCGACCCTCGGCATCCACGACCGCGGCACATTCGGCGGCGCTGGCCAGGATCTGCCCGAGGGCGTCCCGCAGGGTGGTGGAAGCGTCCAGGACCGGCGCGTTCTTCCCCAGTGAGGCGCGGTCGGCCGTCTCGTCCACCGCCGCGCCACCGACGGTGAGCAGGCCGAGGAGCTTGAGGCCGCGATCGGCGCCAACGAACTGGGCGACGAAGCCGTCGGCCGGCTTCGCCAACAGCTCGCCCGGCGGCGCGTACTGCACCAGCTTCCCCGCGCGCATCACCGCGATCCGGTCGCCCATCGTGATCGCCTCATCGATGTCGTGCGTCACGAAGAGGACCGTGGTCTTCTGGGTGCGATGGAGTCGGAGGAACTCCGTTTGGAGGCGCTCGCGAACGATCGGATCGACCGCGCCAAAGGGCTCATCCATGAGCATGACCGGAGGCTCCGCGGCGAGCGCGCGGGCGACGCCGACCCGCTGGCGCTCGCCGCCGGACAGCTGCGCCGGGTAGCGCTTCCCCACCTTCGCGTCGAGGCCGATGAGCGTGAGGAGCTCGTCCACCCTGGCAGTGATCCGCGGGCCCGACCAGCCGAGGAGACGCGGGACGGTGGCGATGTTCTGGGCGATCGTCTGGTGCGGGAAGAGGCCGACCTGCTGGATGACGTAGCCGATGCTGCGCCGGAGGACGGTCGGGTCGCCGATGAGCACATTCGCCCCGTCGATGAGCAGCTCTCCGCTGGTCGGCTCGATGAGCCGGTTCACCATCTTCAGCGAGGTCGTCTTCCCGCAGCCGGACGGCCCGACCAGCACGCAGATCTTCCCCGCGGGGACGGTGAACGACAGATCATCGACCGCGGTGTGATCGGTATAGCGCTTGGTGACACCGCGGAACTCGACCGTCGCCCCGCCCGTGGTCGCCATCAGCGAAGGATACGAACGATCAGCCCGCCCGGCCCACTTCACTCACCGCGTGGTCAGGCTGCGCGCGGGAGGAGGCGGAGGAGCGCGGCGGCGGCGGCCGAGGGCTCCATGCCGGCGCGGGTCAGCAGGTGGATGGCCCGCCGTGGCGGCGGGTGTCCCTCCACCTTCACCGCGACGAGCTCCCTGCGCGCCAGCTCCTGCCGGATCGCCATCTCGGGGAGGAGCGCCGCGCCCAGACCGGCGAGCACCACGCGCTTGCAGGCCTCGGTGTGGTCGAGCTCCATGAGGATCCGCGGCGCGGTGTTCCCCGCGGCGAAGTACGCGAGGGTCATGGTCCGCAGATAGGCGCTCGGATCCCGGACCACCAGGCCGGCCTGGGCGAGCTCCTCGATCGGGACCGCCGCGCGGCGGGCGAGCGGGTGAGCCCGGGACACGACGACCGGCACCGCCTCGGTGAACAACACCCGCGACGCGAGGTCGGGCAGGAGGACGAGCTGGCTGACCAGGGCGAGCTCGACCTCCTCCGATCGGAGCAGGTCGGCGATGAACCGCGAGTGGCCGCTGCGCACCAGGGTCTCCACCTGGGGATGGCGGGTCGCGAACCGCGCGAGGGCTGCCGGCGCGAGGTAGAGCGCCAGGTCGGAGGCCAGCCCGACCGCGAGGATCGCGCCGCGACCCTCGCTCCCCGATCTCGCTTCCGACGCGCCGCGCCGGAGGGCCTCGAGGGCGGCGATGGCGCGGGGCAGGAAGCGCCGCCCCGCCGGCGTGAGTGACACGCCGCGCCGTCCACGGACCAGGAGCTGCGCCCCGAGCTCGCGCTCGAGGCCCCGCAGGCGTGCGGTGAGGGTCGGTTGGGTGAGCTCGAGCGCCCCGGCGGCGCGGGTGATGCTCCCCCGCCGGTTCGCCTCGACGAACGCCTCGACCTGACCCAGTTCCATCGGCGAAGCATAGAAGCTTTCTATGATGGATAGCGAATTGCTGGTCTGTTCTATGGCTCATCCGGAGCCTACATTGACCTCCCGATCGCGCGTAGTGAGGAGGCCCCGATGCCCGGCCTGAACGTCACCCAGAAGATCCTCGGCGCCCATCTGGCCGGCGGCGAGCTCTCCGCCGGCACGGAGATCGCTCTCCGCGTCGACCAGGGCCTGCTCCAGGACACGACCGGCACGATGGGCTTCCTCCAGCTCGAGGAGCTCGGGGTCGACCGGATCAAGATCCCGTTCGCCATCGTCTACGTGGATCACAACATCCTGGCGATCGACTTCAAGAACCCCGACGACCACATGTTCCTGCGCAGCTTCGCGCAGAAACACGGGATCCACTTCTCCCGGCCGGGCACCGGCATCTGTCACTACCTGCACATGGAGCGGTTCGCCAAGCCCGGGCAGGTCCTGCTCGGTGCCGACAGTCACACCGTCATGGCCGGATCGGTCGCGATGATCGCGATCGGCGCCGGTGGCCTTGATGTCGCGGTCGCGCTGGCCGGCCACCCGTTCGTCCTCGCGATGCCGAAGGTCGTCGAGGTCCGCCTCGACGGGAAGCTGGGCCCGTGGGTCCAGGCGAAGGACATCATCCTCGAGCTCCTGCGCCGCCGGGACGTGAAGGGTGGCGTCGGACGGATCTTCGAGTTCACCGGTCCCGGCGTCGCCACGCTCTCGGTCCCCCAGCGCGGCACGATCTGCAACATGATCGCCGAGCTCGGGGCGACCACCGGCATCTTCCCGAGCGACAGCCGCACGAAGGAGTGGCTGACCCAGCAGAAGCGGCCGGGGGATTTCGTGGAGCTCGCCGCGGACGCGGACGCGAAGTTCGACGAGCGCGAGGTCATCGACCTGAACAAGCTCGAGCCGCTGATCGCCAAGCCCTCCAGCCCGGGGAACGTCGTCCCGGTCCGTGAGGTCGCCGGCATCAAGGTCCAGCAGGTCTGCGTCGGCTCATCGGTGAACTCCGGCTACGAGGACCTCGCCATCGTCGCCGAGGTGCTGAAGGGCAAGACCATCGACCCGGAGGTGTTCATGACCGTCACCCCGGGGAGCAAGCAGATCCTGGATGCCCTCGCCGACGGCGGGGCCTATCAGACGCTCATCGGCTCCGGCGCACGGATGCTCGAGCCCGCCTGCGGGCCGTGCGTCGGGATGGGCCAGGCGCCGCCAACGGGGAGCGTCTCGGTCCGCACGTTTAACCGGAACTTCCCCGGCCGCAGCGGCACCGATAACGATCAGGTCTACCTCTGCAGCCCGACCACCGCGGCTGCGACGGCGCTCCGCGGCGTCATCACCGACCCGCGCGACCTCGGGGAAGAGCCGACCTTCACCGTGCCGGAGATGGACCCGGGGGTCGACGACTCGAACATCCTTGTCCCTCCGCCCGCCGAAGAGGCGGCGAAGATCGTCGTGGTCAAGGGGCCGAACATCCAGCCACCGCCGCGCCAGACCCCGCTCCAGGACCTGCTGAGCGGTGAGGTGATCATCAAGCTCGAAGACAACGTCTCGACCGGTGATCTCTCGCCGGACGGCGCGGTCGTCATGGCGCTCCGCTCCAACGTGAACGCGATCGCGGAGTTCACGTTCCGCCGCTTCGACCCGACGTTCCCCGCGCGCGCCCGCGCGCATCACGGCGGGTTCATCGTCGCCGGACAGAACTACGGCCAGGGCAGCTCGCGCGAGCACGCCGCCCTTGCACCGAAAGCCCTGGGGATCAGCGCGGTCATCGCGCAGTCGTTCGCCCGGATCCACCGCCGCAACCTCATCGCGCAGGGCCTGCCGCCCCTCTCGTTCCAGAATGAGGGCGACCTGGCGAAGATCGAGCAGGGCGACACCCTCACCATCGACGGCCTCCGGACCGCCCTGATCTCGAACAAGACCGATGAAACGGTCATCGCGCGCACGAGCAGCGGCAAGGAGATCCCGCTCCGGGTGAGCTTCCTCAGCGGGGAGGCGAGGACGCTCCTCGCCGGCGGCCTCCTGGCGGAGCTCCGGGCGGGTGGCGAGAATCTGTCCGCCGGAGTCGTGGTGAGCGCCTCGGCGGACCAGGGCTCCCCACGCGAGAGCCTCAACGTCCCGGTCCACGGCGACGACGCGGTGAAGACGGCCAAGGAAGCTGGAAAGGCGCCCAAATGAGCACGACCCACACCATCACCCTCATCCCCGGAGACGGGACCGGGCCGGAGATCGTCGAGGCGACCCGACGCGCGATCGAGGCCACCGGAGTGAAGATCACCTGGGAGGTGCGGGAGATCGGCGTCCCGGCGATGGCCACGCACGGCACCCCGTTCCCGCAGGAGGCCCTCGACTCCATTCGGAGGAACAAGATCGGCCTGAAGGGGCCACTCACGACCGAGCTGGGCAAGGGCTTTCGCTCGGTGAACGTCGCCCTTCGCAAGGAGTTCGATCTCTACGCGAACCTCCGGCCGGCGAAGACCTATCCCGGCGTGAAGACGCCGATGGGCCATGTGGATCTGGTCGTGGTCCGCGAGAACATCGAAGACCTCTACGCCGGCATCGAGTTCGACCTCGGGACCGCCGAGCTCGCCGAGGTCCGCGGCGCGATCGAGAAGGCCTCCGGCGCGAAGATCCGCGAGGATGCCGCGATCGCGATCAAGTACATCAGCGAGATGGGCTCGCGCCGGATCGCGAAGTTCGCGTTCGACTACGCCGTCGCCAACGGGCGCAAGAAGGTCACCGCGGTCCACAAGGCGAACGTCATGAAGTTCGCCGACGGCCTCTTCCTCAGAATCGCCGGAGAGGTCGCGAAGGAGTACCCGCAGATCGAGTTCGAGGACCGCATCGTCGACAACATGTGCATGCAGCTCGT
>DATLEG010000213.1:0-2139 GCA_035525465.1 Saccharimonadales bacterium (SeqCode) | reverse complement strand
AGGATCACCTTCCGCGGGCCGTAGCGGCCGATGAGCGTGCCGGAGAGGGGTCCACCCAGCCCGAAGGTGAGGATGCTGATCGCGATCGCACCGGAGACCGTCGCGCGGTCCCAGCCGAACTCCTTTTCGAGCGGCAGGATGAGGATCCCGGGGGCCGCGCGAACGCTCGCGGCGACGAGCAGCGCGAGGAAGGTGACCGCGACCACGACCCAGGCGTAATGCGGTCGCGTCCGGACCCTCTTCACTCGGCTAGCCTACCGGCGTGGTCGACCGAGAGCTTTACCGCGCGATCGCCGGGGCGTTCCCGACCGGGGTCACCGTCGTGACGACCCTCGATCCGGACGGGCGACCGCGCGGCCTCACCAGCCAGGCGTTCATCGCGCTGTCCACCGAGCCGCCGCTGATGCTCGTGAGCGTCGATCGCGCGTCGCGGACCCTCGCCGCGCTCAAGGAGACGCGATCCTTCGTGATCAATTTCCTGAAGAGCGGGGCCGAGGAGGTGTCGACCCTGTTCGCGTCGAAATCCGATGACAAGTTCAAGGACCTACCCTGGGTCCCCTCCGGCCTCGCGAACGGTGCCCCGATCCTGCGCGACCACATCGTCGCCTTTGCCGAGTGCCTGGTCGAGGAGGTCCATGAAGTGGGAGACCATTTCATGTTCATCGGCCGGGTCATCGGCGGGCAGAGCAGCGACGGTGTCCCACTGATGTACTACCGCCGGACCTACGCCGCATGGCCGGCCGAATCCCCCGCGCCAAAGGAGCTGTAGATGAAGCTGGTGACGTTCAAGGACGGGCTACGCATGGCGGTCGGGGTCGCCGACGCCGACCGGGTCGTGAGCCTGCGCGACCTCCTGGGGTGGGACGTCGGCAGCGACATGCGCGAGGTCATCGATCGCTTTGCGGACGAGGACATCGTGCATGACGTCGCGACCGCCCTTCGGAAGGGGGGAGGGGGCTTGTCCCTGGACAAGGTCCAGCTGCTGGCACCCATCCGCCCCGCCCGCAACGTCTTCTGCGTCGGCTGGAACTACGCCGAGCACTTCGAGGAGGGCAAGAAGACCCGTACCGCGGACGCGCTCCAGAAGATCCCCGAGCACCCGGCGCTCTTCACCAAGAATCCGGAAGCGATCGTCGGACCGGGCGCGCCGGTCTGGTACCCGGCGCCGTATTCGGTCGAGCTCGACTGGGAGGTCGAGCTCGCCCTGATCATCGGCCGCCAGGGACGCGACATCACTGAGGTCAACGCGTTCGATCACATCTTCGGGTATTCGATCGCGAATGACGTGAGTGTCCGTGACATCCAGCGCACCTGGCACGGCGGGCAATGGTTCAAGGGGAAGAATTTCGACAGCCATCTCCCCCTCGGTCCGTGGATCGTCACCGCCGACGAGATCGCCGATCCGCAGGCCCTGCGGATCACCTCGCGCGTGAACGGAGCGACCAAGCAGGACTCCAACACGCGCAACATGGTGTTCGCCATCCCGCGCATCATCCAGGAGCTCTCCGCCGGCATGACCCTCCTCCCGGGCGACGTGATCATCACCGGAACGCCCGAGGGCGTCGGGATGGGACGGACCCCGCCGGAATGGCTGAAGCCGGGAGACGTCATGGAGATGGAGATCGAGGGCCTCGGTGTGCTCCGCAACACGGTCCGGGAAAGGGGCGAGTAGGCATGGGCGAGATGGTGCGGTTCCCCAGCAACGGTGGGTGGTCCGACGGCTACCTCGCGCGTCCGCGATCGGGCAAGGGTCCGGGAGTGGTCGTGATCCAGGAGTGGTGGGGTCTGAACGACCAGATCAAAGGCGTCTGCCACCTGCTCGCCGGGGAGGGACTCAACGCGCTGGCGCCGGACCTCTATCACGGCAAGAGCGCCGCGCTCGGGGAGCCGGACGAGGCGAAGAAGCTGATGATGCAGCTGGACCTGGATCACGCCGCCAAGGAGACACGGGGAGCCGCCGCCTACCTCGTCGCGCACGAGAACACGAGCGCCGCGAAGGTCGGCGTCGTCGGTTTCTGCATGGGCGGGCTGGTCGCGATCCTGACCGGTACGGTCGCGCCGGGATCGGTCGGCGCGGTCGTCGATTGCTACGGCGTCCCGCCGCGGAAGAAGCCCGACTACGCCGCGATGCGAGGCATC
>DATLEG010000198.1:0-3698 GCA_035525465.1 Saccharimonadales bacterium (SeqCode) | reverse complement strand
GCCACCTGGTACATCTCGGAGTCCCAGCCGGTCGGAACGACGCCCTTGAGGAGCTTGCTCCGTCCGCTGGTGACCTGGGTGCGGGTCACGATCGGCATGATCACGACGTCCTGGATGAGGATGTCGTTCGCCTTGATGATGAGCTCGGCGCGCTTCTTCGAGTCGGTCTCCTTGCGGAGCTGGTCGATGATCGCGTCGTACTCGGGGTTCTGGTAGCGGCCGTAGTTGCCCTTCTGCCAGTTGTTCGCCTTCGCCGAGGCTTCCTTGCTGGTCCAGGCGTCGAGGTAGCTCGTCGGGTCGGGGTCACTGTTGTTGGTGTACATCTCCACATCGGACCAGAAGTGGTTCGCCCCGTCCGGCGAGGTGTTCGTGAAGAACACGGCCGCGGGTACGGACTTCAGCTCGACCTTGAAGCCGGCCTTCTCCCAGTTCGCCTTCATGATGTCCTGGGTCTTCTGGCGGACCGTGTTCACCGTGGTCTGGAACAGGATCTTGAGCGGCACGCCGCCCTTGGACCGGACCCCGTCGGAGCCCAGCTTCCAGCCGTTGTCGTCCAGGAGCTTCCCTGCGGCGACCGGATCGAACTTGTTGCAGAGCTCGGTCGTGTTCTTGGACTCGTAGTCCGGCACGCCGGTGATGATGTTGCAGCCCGGCTTGCCGGTGAGGCCGTCACCGTAGAGCTGCTGCGCGACGATCTTTCGGTCGGTCGCCATGGAGAGCGCGAGCCGGACGTTCTTGTCGCTGAAGAACGGGTGCTTGGTGTCCGGCTCGCCGCGCTTGTCACCAAGAGCGGGGTCCGGGTTCGAGAAGTTGACGAGGATCCGCTCGATGCTCGAGCCGTAGACGCTCATCATTTCGCCGGTGGTGCTCGCGGCGATCATCGGTTTGAGGATCGCTGCCTCGACCTGGAGGTTCCAGGCGTAATCGACGTCACCGGTCTGGAAGAGCGCGCGCGCGGCCGAGGGTGCGTCGCCACCGCCCTTGAACGACACCGTCTTGAAGAACGGCTTGTTCGGGTCACGGAAGGTCTCGTTCGCGACATAGGACACCACGTCGCCGGCCTTGAAGTCCGAGACCTTGTACGGCCCGGTGCCGATCGGCTTCTGGTTGCCGGGAGCGTCCTTCGCCTTGGCCCCGATGAAGTCGTTGAATTGCGCCTTCTGAAGGATGCCGCAGCAGGTGCCGACGCCCCACTGGTAGTAGTTCGGGTTCGGCGCGGCGTAGGTGACCACGACGGTGGTCGGGTCCTTCGCCACGACCGACTTCACGCCCTCGGTGTTGCTCGAGGTCGTGGCCGCGGTCGCCTTGTCGGAGATGTAGTTGAACGTGAAGACCACGTCATCGGCGGTGAACGCGGACCCATCGGACCACTTCACCCCGCTCTTGAGCTTCCAGGTGACGGTGGTGAAGTCCTTCGACACGCCGCCGTTCTCGATCGTCGGGATCTCCGCCGCCAGCGCGTTCGCGATCGGCTTGGCGTCCGGGCCCCAGGAAGCGAGCGGCTCGATGACCAGGCGCGAGGCGTCCGAGTCCTTGGTGCCGGTGGCCTGATGCGGGTTGAGGATCGTCGGCGCCTGCCAGTAGAGGATCTTGAGCTCGCCGCCGCCGCCCCGCTGGAACGCGGCCGCCGCGCCGGACGGCCGGGCACTCCCCGCCGCGCTGGCGCCCGAGGAGGCGGCCGGTGTGTTCGAGGCCGGCTGCCCGCAGGCGGCCACGAGAATGACCCCGGTGACGCTGATCGCCAAAATGCTTCGCCAGGTTGCGCGCATGCTGTCCTCCCACGTCGATCCGGCGCCGTGCGCCTCAGGCGCCGGCGACAGTGCTGGATTCGCGGACTGTATTGATGTAGCCCCCGATACACAAGGCGGTTCAGTTCCCGATCCGGCCGGGACCGTCACCCTCCGGGCAGCCCTGCTCGGCATCAGGCCGAGCCTGATGCCGAGCAGGGCTATAAGCCGGGTTCTGTCGAGGGCGATCATCCCTCTCGAACGGAGGTCACCCTCCGCCTCTAGCGGCCGACCCGGGGACGGTGCGGGCAGCACCATCGCCCCCTGCTTGGCCTTTCTCCAGGTAGAGCTTGCCCGTTTCACCCGCCTTGCGGCGGTTCGTCACTGTGGCGCTGGTCCTCGCCTCACGGCGGACGGGTGTTACCCGCTACCTTGCCCTGTGGAGCCCGGACTTTCCTCGACGGCGGAGCCGCCGCGATCGCCCACCCTGCTCGGCCCGGCCATGCTACCGGACGAGCTCATCGCGGCCGCGATGAGCTCGGGCGGGACCGTGCGGCCGACCGCCGCGGCGTAGGCGGCGAAGAGCGGCTCGGGGGCAGCGCCGGCATCGGCCGCGAGCATCGCGATATCGAGCAGCGGGCAGCCGATGAACGCCCGGCGCCACCCGGTGAGCACGACCCCCCGGTCGGCCTGCACCGCCGCCCCGCGGCCGAGGGCGCCGTGGACCAGGCCGTCCGGCCACCCCGACAGCGGATCGGCGGAGCCGCGCCGCGGAACGCCGAGAGCGGCGAGCGCCGGGCCGTCGGCCGCGACCGCGGTCTCGACCGCGGCCTTCGCCCGCACCACCGCGCCCAGGTCCAGGCAGGCCGGTGCGTCGAGGAGATCCTCGATCAACAGCCACGGCCAGCCCCGCGCGGTCGCGGGTGGGATCCCCCGGGCGTGCACCCGCGGAACGTGATCGCTCTTCCGGGCGAGATGCGGGAGCAGCCGCACCTCGAGGGCATCGGTGTGCGGGACCCGCGTGATGATCAGGGTCCGCCGGAGCCCGTCCTCGGTGAACGACACGCGGTCGATCTCGCCATCGGTCGTGTCCTTGATGATGACCTCGCTCACCTGACTCACCTCGGTGCGCAGACTGCGCGAGATGAACGCGCGGAGCGGATCCGGCTCCGCAGGCCGGTCTGCTTCCGGCACCCCGGTCACCGCCGCTCCTGATCGATCGCGCGGTTCGCGAGCGCGTCGGCGATGCCGTTCTGCTCGCGCGGGATGTGCTCGATCGTGCGAGAGGGAAATTGCGCCAGCAGCTGCCCGGCCTGTAACGCGAGGGGCTTCAGGCCGGGGTGCTTGATGCGCCAGAGACCCTTCATCTGCTGCACGACGAGGAGCGAGTCCATCCGGACATCGAGATGCCCGATGCCGAGCCGGACTGCCTCCTCGAGACCGATGATGAGGGCGGTGTATTCGGCGACGTTGTTCGTCGCGTGCCCGAGGAAGCGTGTCAGCTCGGCGATGACCGTGCCGTCCGAAGCGATCAGCGCCGCGCCCGAACCGGCCGGGCCGGGATTGCCGCGCGCGGCCCCGTCGGCGTAGAGGCGCGCGTTCACCGCGCGAGAAGCTCGCGGTAGCGTTCCAGATCGACGTTACCGCCGGACACGATCGCCACGACACGCTCCCCCGGGCGTGGCACGACCGCTCCGGTCAGGAGCGCCGCGACCGCCGCGGCCCCCGAGGCTTCGGCGACGACGCGTGCCCGCTCGAACAGGAAGCGCAGGCCCTCACGGATGGCGGAGTCGGGGATCGCGACCACATCGCTCACGAGGCGTTGCACGATCTCCAGTGTGTTCGCTCCGGCGAACGGGGGCGCCAGGCCCTCGGCGATGGTGTCGACTCCGTCCAAGGTGATCACCCGACCGGCCTCCAGGGCGCGCCGCATCCCTTGGGCCCCGACCGGCTCGACTCCGATGATCCGCG
>DATLEG010000197.1:0-3728 GCA_035525465.1 Saccharimonadales bacterium (SeqCode) | reverse complement strand
TTCGTCGTCCGCGGCTACCGCGAGGGTCAGATGCTCACCGCCCCGCACGCCCCGCCCCGCGCGACCCCGGGCGGGGTCGTGTTCGAGCACCTCGGACGCGACGGTGTTCGCCGGACGACCGAGGTCACGACCAGCCCCGTTCCCGACCAGGTCCAGGGCCGGACGTTCGTCATCGAGCGCACGCTCGAGCCGCAGGGGGTGCTCGCGATCGAGCTCGCGATCCTGCCCCGAGAGGACGGCGCCGCGCCGGCGCCATCCCCGCAGGGCTTCGATGAGGCCCTCGACCACCTGAACGCACGTTACCGGCGCTTCCTGCGTGGGTGCACCAGGTTCCGCACCAGCTCCGAGTCCCTCGATGATCAGCTCATCCGCCGCAGCGCCCTGGACCT
Organism: Saccharimonadales bacterium (SeqCode); assembly: GCA_035525465.1. Lineage (GTDB taxonomy): Bacteria > Chloroflexota > Limnocylindria > P2-11E > P2-11E > UBA4735. The sequence goes on along the minus strand of DATLEG010000197.1, from coordinate 3,339 downwards.
CCGGGCGCTCATCGATTTCGAGAAGACGGGTCCGTTCGTCACCGCCGGCATCCCCTGGTACGCGGTGCCGTTCGGACGCGACGGCCTCATCGCCGCCTATCAGACCCTCGCCTGGAACCCCGACATCGCGCGGGGCACGCTTCGGCTGCTTGCCCGCCATCAGGGCCGGACGGTCGACGCGTTCACCGAGGAGGAGCCGGGGAAGATCTTTCACGAGCTGCGCCGGGGGGAGCTCGCCCGGCTGGGCGAGGTCCCGCACCGCCCGTATTACGGAACGGTGGACGCGACGCCCCTCTTCGCTCTCGTGTTCGCCGAGACGGTGAAGTGGACCGGCGACATGGACCTGTGGCACGAGTTGCTTCCGGCTGCGGAGCGCGCCCTCACCTGGTGCGACACCTACGGTGACTGCGATGAGGACGGCTACGTCGAGTACGGCGGCCATCCGAGCGAGCTGCGGAATCAGGGCTGGAAGGATTCGGTGGCCTCGCTCTCCGGCCGCGATGGGCAGCCCTCGAAGCTGCCTGCCGCACTGGTCGAGGTCCAGGCCTACGTCTACGCGGCCAAGCGCGCCCTCGCCGACCTCTATGCCGCCGACGGACGCCCGGAGCGGGCCGGCCAGTTGCGCGCGCAGGCCGCCGGCCTCGCCGAGCGCTTCGAGCGGGACTTCTGGATGGAGGACGAGGGCTGCTACGCGCAGGCCCTGGACGGCGACAAGCGGCAGGTGACCGCGGTGACGAGCAACGCCGGCCACGCTCTCTGGGCCGGGATCGCCCGGCCGGATCGCGCGCGTCGGGTCGTCGAGCGTCTCATGGCCACGGACATGTTCAGCGGCTGGGGCGTGCGCACCCTTTCGGCGGAGTACCCGACCTACAACCCGATGAGCTATCACAACGGCTCGGTCTGGCCCCACGACAACTCGCTCATCGCGCAGGGGTTCGCCCGCTACGGGCACCGGGAAGAGGCGACCGCGATCGTCGACGCGCTCATCGAGGCCGGCAAGCGCTACCCGCACGCGCGTCTGCCGGAGCTGTTCTGCGGCTTCCAGCGGGACCTGCGCTTCTCGGCGCGGCCGGCCGACTACCTCATCTCCTGCATCCCGCAGGCCTGGTCCGCGGCGATGGTGTTCCTGTGTCTTCGGACGATCCTCGGTCTGGAGCCGGATCTCGAGCATCGCCGGCTGCGGATCGACCCGGTGCTCCCGGCGTGGCTCGACCGCATCGACGTCGACGACCTGGAGGCCTACGACGCGGACATCGCGTTCAGCGTCCGCCGGACGTCCCGGGGGACCCGGGTGAGCGGTGGCGGCACACGGGTGCATCGCGTGAGCGAGCCGGCCCGCTCCTGATCCGTCGGGTGCGGCGGTCCCCGGGCCAGGGCAGGATCCTCCGTTGACGAAGCGCCGGATCCTGCTGCTCCACTACACCTCGCCCGGGATCCTCGGGGGGGTCGAGCGGATCATGCGCACCCACGCCTCGGCGCTGCGGGCGGCCGGAGATGACGTGCGGATCGTCGCCGGCCGCGGGCGGCCGTCCCCGGCCGGGGTGCCGCTCATCCGGATCGGGGAGCTCGACTCGCGGCACCCGGCGGTCCTCCGCGACTTCGCCGCACTGGCCGCGGGCGAGGTGACGGCGGCACACGCGGCGCTGGTCGATCGGATCGAGCGCGCGCTCACGCCCCATGTGCGCCGGGCCGAGCGGGTCGTGGTGCACAACGCCTTCACCCTGCACAAGAACGCCGCGCTCACCGAGGCCCTCGTGCGGCTCGCCGCGTCGCGGACCGGCACGTTCGTCGCCTGGACCCACGACCTCGCCTGGACCGACGAGCAGTACGCCGCGCAGCGGCACGCCGGCCGGCCCTGGTCGCTGTTCGCGACCGCCCATCCGGGGGTGCGGTACGTCGCGGTCTCGGAGAAGGCCGCCGCGGAGCTGGCCGCTCTTACCGGCCTCGCCCGACGCCGGATCGCCATCGTGCCCAATGGCGTCGACCCGGTGACGACCCTCGGCCTGTCGCCGGCGGGGGCGCGACTCGCGGAGCGCCTCGGGCTCTACGCCGCCGACCCGCTCCTCCTCCTGCCGGTCCGGATCACCCGCCGGAAGCGCATCGACGTCGCCATCGCCGCCCTCGCGCTGCTGCGCCGGACCCATCCGCGCGCCGTGCTGGTCGTCACCGGCGGACCGGGCGCCCATAACCCGGCGAACGCCGCGCACGCGGCGGAGCTTCGGACCCTGGCCGGGGCCGGGGTCCATCTGCTGCACGACCTCGGCGTCCGGCCATCTGACCGCGTCGTTGCCGACCTGTACGCGCTGGCCGACGCGCTGGTCCTGCCATCGGCGAACGAGGGCTTTGGGATCCCGGTCCTGGAAGCCGGCTTGCACCGTCTCCCGATCGTGTGCTCCGACATCCCCGCCCTCCGCGCCGTCGCCGGGGACGATGCGACGTACGTCGCGCCGGACGCCGGCGCGGCGACACTCGCCGCGGCCATCGAACGGCGGCTGGCGGCGGACCCGGTCGCCCGGCTCCATCGGCGGGCGCGCGAAAGCGCCTGGCCCCGGATCCTCGCCGAGCTGGTCCTGCCCGCGATCCACCACAGCGGGCCGACCGGGTCGACCGGCAGGAAGCGGACCGGGCGGTGAGGGTCTGTGTCGCGATCGCCGACCCGGCCCGCGACCGGGGGCTCATCGACGTCGCCGTCGCGCTCGCCGGTGCGGGGCCGGGGGACGAGATCCTGCTCGTCTCGGTCATCGAGGTCTCCGACGGCGGGACCCTCGCCGCGGCGCAGCCGGAGGCCCGCGCCCGGCGACGCCAGATCACCGCGCTCGCGGAGGAGTTCGCCGCGCCGTCGCGGATCCGCACCATCGTCACCGTCGCGCGTCAGGGCTGGAGCGCGGTGACCGAGACGGTCGCCAAGGAGCGGCCCGATCTGCTGCTGGTCGGGTGGCGCAGGCCCGGCTGGGACGTGCTGGGGACGACCATCGAGGACATCCTTCGCGATCCCCCCTGTGACCTCGCGGTGGTGAAGGGCCCGGTCGCCCGGGCCAAGCATCTGCTGATCCCGGTCCGGGGCGGGCGCTACGCCGAGCTCGCCGCTTCGCTCGGCGTGACCCTCGCGCGCGCGCGGGGGGGGAGCGTGACCCTCCTGCACGTGGTCACCGAAGACCAGGCGGCCCGCCGCACCCGTGCGACGCCGTATCAGATGCTGGGAGAGCGGGCGTTCGATGCGGAGGTCGACCAGATCCTCACCCGCGTCGGCGACGCGACCGAGATCATCGCCGATGAGCTGGCGACGCACGACGCGGTCGTCATCGGCGCGAGTGGCGGCAACGCCCCGCTCGGCCCGGT
>DATLEG010000178.1:0-3627 GCA_035525465.1 Saccharimonadales bacterium (SeqCode) | reverse complement strand
GGCTCGGCGAGGTCCTGATGGAGCGACGCCAGCTCGTCATCGGCGACCCGGCCGAGCCGATGAACGCTAGGCACGCGCGGGTGCCGGATCGCCGGACTTCGGCAGCAGCGCGTCGACATACGCGCGAGCGTCCATCGGCAGGAGGTCCTCCGCCTTTTCGCCGACCCCGAGCAGCTTCACCGGCAGCCCCAGCTCGTCGGCGATCGCGAAGACCGCTCCCCCCTTCGCCGTGCCGTCGAGCTTGGTGATCACCAGCCCGGTGACCGCGGCGGTCGCGGTGAACTGCCGGGCCTGGATGATCGCGTTCTGTCCCGCGGTCCCGTCCAGCACGAGCAGCACCTCATCCGGCGCGCCGGCCCGCGCGCGACCGGCGACGCGCACGATCTTGCCCAGCTCCTCCATCAGGTGCCCCTTGGTGTGGAGCCGCCCCGCGGTGTCGGCGATGACGGTCGTGCTCCCCCGGGCGATCCCTGACACGATCGCGTCGTGAACGACCGCCGCCGGATCACCGTCCGGTGTGCCGCTGACCACCGGCACGCCGATCCGCGCCGCCCAGGTCTCCAGCTGCTCGATCGCGGCGGCCCGAAAGGTGTCAGCTGCGGCGAGGAGCGGGGTCTCCCCGGCGTCCTTGAGCCGTTTGGCGAGCTTGGCCGCGGTGGTGGTCTTCCCGCTGCCGTTCACCCCGACGACGAGGATGACCCGCGGCCGCTGCCCCGCGCCGCCCAGGGCCGGATCTCCGGCCGCGAGGACCGCCATGAGCGCGTCGCGGACCGCGTCCAGGACCTTCGGCACGGTGTCGACCTTCTGGAACGTCACGATGTCGCGGACCTGGAGCATCACCGGATCCACCAGCGAGACCGAGATGTCGGCCCGCAGGAGCGCCTCCTCGAGCTCCTCGAGCCACTCCGGGGTCACCTTCGCGTCCGGCGGCGTGCGCCCGAACAGCCGGCTCAGGAATCCGCCCCGCGTCTTCGCGAGGCCCTCGTGGATGCTCATGAGAACAGTCTGCCCTAGCCCGCCCTTTCGTCCAGCTCAGCCAGCTTCAGCGAGATGAGCTTGCTCGAGCCGCCTTCATCCATCGAGACGCCGTAGAGCGTATCGGCCGCTTCGATGGTCTTGCGGTTGTGGGTGATGACGATGAATTGGGTCCGGTCGGTGAGCTCGCGGAGCGCCTCGGTGAAGCGGCCGACGTTGCGCTCGTCGAGCGCGGCGTCCACCTCATCAAGGACGCAGAAGGGGGCCGGCTTCACCCGGAGGATCGCGAGCAGCAGCGCCGTCGCGGTGAGCGCGCGCTCGCCGCCGGACAGCTGCTGGAGCGATCCGATGCGCTTCCCCGGTGGCCGGGCGTAGATATCGATGCCCGGCTCCTCGTCGCCTTCGGTCTCGCTCGTCCGCAGCGAGGCCTGTCCGCCGTTGAACAGCCGCTGGAAGAACACGCCGAACTCGCGATCGACCGCCTGGAAGGTGGTGCTGAACTGCTCCGCGATCGTGGTCGCGAGCTCGTCGGCGAGGCTGCGGAGATCGGCGATCGCCCGTTCGAGGTCGGCGCGCTGGGTGGCGAGGAACGAGTGCCGCTCGCCGATCTCGGCGAGTTCGGTCGCCGCGAGGGGATTCACCGGCTCAAGGGCGATGAGGCGGCGGCGGAGGCGCTGGAGATCGCGGAGCGCGGTGGCCTTCTCCTGGTCGGACCCCTCGTCGTCGATCTCGATCGACTCGGGATCAGGCAGGGGCTCGTCATCGGGGAGCCCGAGCTCTGCCCGCACCTGCTCTTCGAGGAGGCGGAGCGCGCCGGACGCCCGCTCCTCCTCGACCCCGAGCTTGGCCCGCTCGCCGCGGAGCTCGGCCAGCCGCTCCCGGGACTTGGCGAGGCGCTGCTCGGATTCGCGCCGGGAGCCTTCCGCCGCGAGCGAGCGCTCGCGCGCGAGCTCGGCCGATCGGATCGCCTCCTTGGTCCGGACGGCGATGCCTTCGAGCTCGGTGTTCGCCGCCGCGAGCCTCGCGGTGGCCTCCCGCCCCTGGTCCACGAGGGCCCGGACCCGCTCCTCCTCGTCCGCGATGCGCCGCTCGGTCGCGCCGACCTGCTCATCGAGGGTGTCGCGCAGGCGCACGAGCGATGACCGCCGCTCCTCGCTCGTGGCGGCGTCGAGCCGCGCGGCCTCGGCCCGTGCGGTGGTGTCGCCATGCGCCTGGACCGCGGCGTCCTCCGCCTGCCGGGCCTCGGCGAAGGCGACCGCGGCGGTGGCCCGGGCCGAGCTCACCGCGGCGAGCTCGGTGCCGACGCGCTCCAGGCGCTCGCGAAGCTCGGCCTGCTCACGCGAAGCACCGGCGGCCCGCGCCTCCCCGGCCCGGACCGTGTCCCGCGCATCCGCCTCCGCCGCCGCGAGGCGCGCGGTCTCCGCTTCCCGCTCCGCGCGAGCGGCCTCCGCGTCCCGCCGCTCGGCCTCCACCCGGGTCAAGCCATCCCCGGCGCCCTGATGGTCGCGAGCCAGGCCGACCAGTCGCCCCTCCGCCGCCGCCAGCTCGGCGGTCAGGCGGGCGGAGAGCTCCCGGAGGCGCCGCATCGCCTGCTGCCCGGCGATCGCGCCGTCGTCGGGAAGCCGGATGATCCCCGGTGAGACGGACATCCCGTCGAGGGTCACGATCAGGCCGCCCTCCAGCGACGACGCCGCCCGGTAGGCGGCGGCCTTGCTCCCGGTCGCGACGAAGACGTTCCGCAGCAGGCCGGCGGCGATCGGGCGGACGTCGGCATCCAGCTCCAACAGATCGAGCAGCCGGGTGCAGCCATCCGGCACCGGAAGATCCGCCCGGTCGTTGGCCACCAGAACGGTCACCCCGCGTGCCGTGTCGAGATCGGCCAGCGTGTCCGGCCCCGGCGCGTAGGCGACGGCATCGCCCAGCGCGGCGCGGACCGCGAGCCCGAGGCGGTCGGGGACGGTGAGACGCTCATGGAGCCAGCGCAGACCGCGCGGCAAAATGGCCACACCACCGCCCTGACCGCGCGCCGCGAGCTCTTCCTCGGCATGGGCCACCGCCTCGCGCAGCGCTGCGGCCTGGCCGCGGGCGAGGGCGAGTTCGCCGTCGATGCGCTGCAGCTCGCTTCGCTCCGCCTGGGCTCGCGCCGTCACGGCCTCGTGGCGGCGGCCGGCCTCGGCCAGTGCCTCGCGCGCCGCCTCGAGATCATGCGCGAGGCGCACACGCTCGCCTTCACCCTTGGCCCGATCGCTGACCAGAGCGCCGGCGAGGGCCGCGAGCTCCGCCGCCCGTGCCGAGAGCGCCTTGGTCTCGTCGCCGAGCCGGATCTCATCGCCTTCGCGAAGCAGATGCGCCCGCTCGGTCTCGACGCGCGCGGCCTGCGCCTCCGCCAGAGCGACGCGGGTGCGGGAGGCGTCCTCTTCGGCGCCACGCGCGGCATCGGCCGATTCGCGGGCACGCCGCGCCGCCTCGGCCGCTTCGTGATCGACGGTGGCCCGGCGCTCACGGAGCGCCGTCAGCTCCGCAGGCAAGGTGGAGAGCGAGGCTCGGGTACGGTCACGCTCGGCGCCAATGGCCTCAAGGCTCGCGGCGAGGGCCGCGATGCGCTCGCGGAGCGACGCCTCGGACGCGATGGCGTCCGAGGCCGAGATGCGG
>DATLEG010000232.1:0-3189 GCA_035525465.1 Saccharimonadales bacterium (SeqCode) | reverse complement strand
CCTCGCCGCCGGCCTGGGGCTCGGGATCGGCCTCCTCGACGACGCCCTCGATCTCCGGGCGCGCTGGCAGTTCCTGGGCTACCTCGTCATCGCCGGGATCATCGTCGCGGCCGGGATCCGGATCGACTTCGTGAACGATCCGCGCGGGGACGGGCTCATCCAGCTCGCGCAGCCGATCGCCATCGCGTTCACCGTGTTCTGGATCGTGGGGATGAACAACGCGTTGAACTTCATCGACGGCCTCGACGGTCTCGCGGCCGGCGTGTCGGGGATCGCGGCGATCGCCCTCGGCGCCACCGCGCTCCTCCCGGCGGTGAATCAGCCGTTCGTCGCCTGGATGAATTTCACGCTTGCCGCGTCCATCGCCGGTTTCCTGCTCTTCAACTTCCATCCGGCAAAGCTGTTCCTGGGCACGACCGGCGTGGCCTTCGTGAGCACCCTGCTCGCGGTCCTCTCCATCTTCGGCACGGCAAAGCTCGCTGCGGCCTTGCTGGTGCTGGGGGTGCCGATCATCGACGCGTTCTACGTGATCATCCGGCGCGTGGTGCAGCGGCAGGCCCCGTTCGCGCCGGACCGGGGCCACCTCCACCACCGGCTGCTCGATGTCGGGCTGTCGCATCCCCAGGCGGTGCTCCTCATCTATGCGATGACCCTTGGCCTGGGGGCGCTCGCTTTCATCAGCAGCGCGCGGGCCCAGCTCGCGTCGTTCGCGGGTGCGGTGATCCTCTTCGGGGTCGCGGTGCTCGCGCTCGAGCAGCGGTCCGGAAAGGCCGAGGCCCTCGACCCGGCGCTGTATCCCGACGATGCGGACTGAGCCGGCCCGGACCATTCGGACCGGCACCTGCAGCTGGACCGACCCGACGCTCATCGCCTCGGGCTGGTACCCGGAGCGCATCGCGAAGAACGCCGAAGGGCGCCTGCGCTACTACGCCGAACGGTTCGACCTCGTCGAGAACGACGCGTCGTACTACGCGCTCCCTGACGCCAAGCAGGCGGCGTTATGGGCCGAGCGGACGCCGGCCGGCTTCACCATGGACTTCAAGGCCTTTGCCACGATGACCACCCACCCGACCGATCCGAAGCGGCTTCCGAAGGACGTCCGGGCTCTCCTTCCGGCCGAGACGCTCGACAAGCGGCGGCTGTACCCGAAGGACTTCCCGGTCGCGGTCCGCGATGAGCTCTTCGCGCGCTTCTGGGTCGCCCTCGAGCCGCTCCGGTCCGCCAGGAAGCTGGGGGCGATCCTCCTCCAGTACCCCGACTGGTTCGTCATCTCTCGCGACAACAAGAAGGAGATCGAGCGCGCCCGCGAGCTCCTGCCCGATGACCGCCTGGCGGTCGAGTTCCGGAACCACACCTGGATGAGCGAGCGCAACTCGGACGAGACGCTCGCCTTCCTTCGCTCGAGCGGCCTGACCTACGTCTCGGTGGACGAGCCCCAGGGCTTCCCCTCCAGCATCCCGCCGGTCGCTGCGGTCACCAGCGATGATCTGGCGATCGTGCGGTTCCACGGCCGCAACGCCGAGAACTGGAAGAAGCCCGGTCTCACCGCGGCCGAGCGGTTCGACTACTCGTATTCGAAGGCCGAGCTGGGTGAGTGGCTGACCCCGATCCGGCGGCTGGCGGCGGAGGCGGGCGAGGTCCACCTGCTGATGAACAACTGCTACGCCGACAAGGCCGTCCGCAACGCCGCGGAGCTGGGCGACCTGTTGCGGCTGCAGGCGGAGTAGGTCTCCGCGCGTCACCGCGGGACGGCGGTACGATGCGAAGCCGAGTGACGACGCCGGTCAGGCCGATCCGCCCGTTAGGGGACTTCAGCACCCGCGAGCGCATCGCGCTCGTGCCCCATACCACCCGCCGCTACTCATGTCGCTCGGCCCTCGCCCTCTCGCCCGACGCCCGGACGCTCGCTTTCGCCGGCGATCTCGGGGCCGGTACCTACAGCGCCTGGACCCTTCCCTTGAGCGGATCGGGGAGGCCGTCGGTCGCGCAGGCGATCGAGGGGGCCGCGGTGCGTTCGCTCGCCTGGTCTGCGAGCGGGGATCTCATCGGCGCGGCGGACCGCGGCGGCACCGAGCTCCATCAGCTCTACGTGACCCGGAGCAGCGAGGAGGTCGCGAAGCTTTCCTGGAGCGAAGGGGAGCGGGTCCAGCGGCTGCTCTCATGGAATGCGGCCTCGCCCGACGGGACCCGGGTGGCGTTCTCCTCGAACGCCCGCACCAGGGCGGATATGGACATCGTCATCCAGGACATCGCGTCGGGAGCCGAGAGCGCGCTCGTGACCGGCGGTGCCTGGCACGTCGCCGGCGGCTGGTCGCCCGATGGGACGCACCTGCTGGTCATGCGGGTCCAGGACAACACCGACCAGGACCTGTTCAGCGTCGAGGTCGCGACCGGCGTGGCGCGGCACCTCACGCCGCACGAGGGGACCTGCTCAAACGTGCCCGCGGGCTGGCGCGCGGACGGGCATCCACTTGGGATCACCGACGCGGGCAGGGAGTTCCTGTATCTGGCGGCGTTCGACCCGGTCACCGGGGAGCGCGAGGTCATCGACGCGCCGAAATGGGACATTGAGCTCGCCGCATCGTCCGCCGACGGCCGGACGCAGATCTGGTCTGTGAACGCGGATGGCTACTCGACGCTGCGCTGGCAGCGCGATGGCCGGCGCGGCGGCGAGCACGTGCTCCAGGGGGTCTGCGAGGATCTCATCCTCTCGGCCGACGGATCGCTCGCGGCGTTCCACCGGATCTCGGCGACCGAGACCCCGCAGCTCTGGGTGCTCGATACCGCGACCGGCACGCTTCGCCCGGTGTTCGAAACGACCCGTCCGGTCCCAGCGAGCGAGCTGGTCGAGCCGCGCCTCGTCCGGATCCCCGCTGCGGACGGGGAGATCGCGGCGTTCGTCTACCGTCCACGTTCGGCCAACCTCAGGCGCCAGCGGACCCCGGCGCTCCTGTATCCCCACGGCGGTCCCGAGGGGCAGTCGCGGCCGGGATTCGCGCACAACACCAGCCATCTGCTGGCGCTCATCGATCGCGGCATCACCGTCGTGGTGCCGAACATCCACGGCTCGACCGGATATGGGAAGGCTTGGCAGGAGGCGATCCACAAGGACTGGGGCGGCATCGACCTCCGCGACCTGCGCGCGGTCGCGGACTGGATGGCCGCGCAGCCGGACCTCGACCCGGAGCG
>DATLEG010000148.1:0-10634 GCA_035525465.1 Saccharimonadales bacterium (SeqCode) | reverse complement strand
GCACGTCCGCGGCGTCCACACCGAGCCGTTCGCGGATCACCTCCGCCCGCGCACCGTCGATCGTGTAACAGCACGGCCCGATCGACGGCCCGATCGCCGCGACGAGCCGATCCGCGCGCGCACCCGCCGCGGCGAGCGTGGCAACGAGCCTCTGGACGATGCGGCGGCTGGTCCCCTGCCATCCGGCGTGCGCTGCGCCGACGATCCCGGCGTCAGGTTCCGCGAGCAACACCGGGACGCAATCCGCCGCGGCGACCCCGAGCAGCAGGCCGCGCGTCGCGGTCCAGAGCGCATCCGCCTCGGGCCACGGCTCGCCGACGGTGTCCGCGTGCAGCACCGTGCCGCCGTGGACCTGCTTCACCCGCACCACACGGTCGAAGCCGAGCGAGCGCGCGAGGGCCTCGCGATTGCGGGCCTGCGCCTCGAGCGGATAGACGCCACCGGCCATGCTCCCGAGCGCGCGCGTGGTGAATCCGGCCACGAGACCGAGCTGGGAGAGCGCCGGGGAGCGAAGAAGTCCGGCCTGCTCGTTCCAGGCGACCGGAGCGATCGTCATCTCACCGGTGTCGCGAAGGCGAGGATCGCGGCCGCGATCCCGGCCAGCGCGCCGATGAGCCAGAAGCGGATCGTCACCTTCTGCTCGGGCCAGCCGATGAGCTCGAAGTGATGGTGGATCGGGGCCATCCGGAAGACCCGCTTGCCGCGCAGCTTGAAGCTCCCGACCTGGATGATGACCGAGAGGTTCTCGACGACGTAGAGGACGCCGGCGACCGGAAGCAACAGGACGAAGCCGGTGGTGAGCGCCACCGTGGCGAGCATCGCCCCCAGAGCGAGCGACCCGACATCTCCCATGATCACCTCGGCCGGATGGGCGTTGAACCAGAGGAACGCCAGGAGCGCTCCGACCGTCCCGGCGCAGATCACCACCAGCCAGGGGAACCCGCGGGCCGCGGCGATGAACGCGAACGACAGGAACGCGAAGACCAGCGTGCCGCCGGAGAGCCCATCGAGTCCGTCGATGAGGTTCACGCCGTTGGAGGTCGAGATGATCGCGAAGATCGCGAGCGCCACGAAGACCGGCCCACCGATCTCGACCTCGCCCACGAGGGGGACGAACACGCCGGTGATGGCGAAGTGTCGCTGGATGTACAGCGCCGCCACCACGGCGACCACCAGCTGCCAGACGAGCTTGTGACGGCCGCGGACGCCGAACCCGTAGACGATGTTCACATAGTCGTCGATGAATCCGAGCACGCCGACGGCGACGAGTGCGCCGATCGGCACGATCGTCTGCGCCACGAAGTCCCCACGCTGGGGCTCCTGGAGCAGCGCGAAGACGAGCAGCCAGAGCGCGGCGACCACGGCGATGATGAGGACGCCGCCCAGGGTGGGCGTTCCCTGCTTGCTGTAATGCGACTTCGGGCCCTCGCGACGGATCTGCTTCCCCATCCGCAGGCGGCGGAGGAGGTTGATGTACGGACCCCCGATGATCAGGCCGAGGATGAACGCGGCGAACAGGACGCCGAGGGACAGGATCGCCATCTACCGCGCCGATCCGGGAGGCGGCACTACGTCCTGGCCTCGGTGCGCACCAGCGCGTCGGCGAGCCGATCGAGGGCCAGGGCCCGCGATCCTTTCACCAGGACGACGTCGCCGGGAGTGAGCAGCTGCCGGACCCGGACCAGCGCATCCGCGGCGTCCGTCGCCCGGTGGACCGCCGACATCCCGGAGCGGCTCGCGGTGTGGGCGATCGTCGCGGCCAGCTCGCCGACGGCCACCAGGACGTCGGCGCTCGCCGCCACGTCCCGGCCCACCGACTCGTGGGCTTCGGCCGAGAGCGTTCCGAGCTCGAGCATGTCTCCCAGGACCGCGATCCGCCGGCCCGGGGCACCGCGGAGCAGCGCGAGCGCGGCGTGCACCGCCGCCTCGCTGGCGTTGTAGGAGTCATCGATGACCGTGACGTCCTCGGCGCGCCGGACCTGCATCCGGTGGGCCGGTGGCTCGACCGTTCCAAGGGCCACCACGGCCTCGTCGAGGGGCACCCCCAGGGCGACGGCCGCTCCCAGGGCGGCGAGCGCCGAGGTGAGGAGGTGGCGGCCGGGGAGCGGAAGCCGTGCGTCGGCTTCGGCTCCCTCGTAGGAGACCCGGAACGAGATGCCCTCCAGGCCCTCGACCGAGACGTCGGTCGCCCGCACCTGGGCGCCCGCCGCCTCGCCGAACAGGACCACCCGCGCCCGGGTGCGGTCGGCGAGCCCGCGGACGCGGGGATCGTCGGCATTCAGCAGGGCGATGCCACCCTCCGCCGCCGGCGGAAGCGCGGCGATCAGCTCGGCCTTCCCGCTCGCGATCGCGTCGACGCTCGGGGTCCGCGAGAAATGGGGTGGCCGGTCGGGGATCGCCGTGATGATCCCGATGCGCGGACGCACGAGCGCGCAGAGGTCGGCGATCTCGCCCGGGACGTAGAACCCCAGCTCGATCACGCCGACCTCGTGCGTCGGCTCGAGGCGGAGCAGGGTGAGGGGCACGCCGATCTCGTTGTTGTAGGAGGCCGCGGTCCGCAGCACCCGGAATCGCGCGCCGAGCACCGCGGCGAGGACCTCCTTCGTCGTCGTCTTGCCCATGCTGCCGGTGATCCCGACCATCGGAATCGGGTGGGCCTGGCGCAGTGCCTCGGCGAGGCGGCGGAGGGCACGCGGAACGCTCCCGACCTGCACCAGGAGCGCCTCCTCGGGGACCCCATCAGGGACGCGATCGACCACCGCGGCCGCGGCCCCATTCGCCAGAGCCGCCCCGACGAAGGCATGGCCGTCACGCTCGCCGGCAAGAGCGAAGAAGAGCTCCCCCGGCCGGCCCGGGGGGACCGAGCGGATGGTCCGGCTGTCGTTCGCGCCACCGGAGAAGATGGTCCGCTGATCGGCGGTGCCGCGCACGACGCGCCCACCGCTCGCGGTCACGAGCTGTTCGAGCGTGAACACTTCCGCTGATGCTAGCCGTCAGGGCTTGCGGTCGGGTTGGATGCGGGCGTAGCGGAGGAGGTCCTGTGCGACGCCCTTGAACATCGTCGTCGCGGTCACGGTGCCAAGGAGCCGCGACTCGGGCCGCTCCAGGACGATCACGACGACGAATTGGGGCTCATCCGCCGGCAGGAACGCGGCGAAGGAGCTGATGTACGCGTCATCGACATATCGCCCGTCGTCGCTCGCGATCTGCGCTGTCCCGGTCTTTCCGCCCACCCCGAAGCCGGGGATCGCGGCGTTCCGGGCGATCCCGTTATCGACCGTGGAGACGAGCATCGAGCGGACCGTGGCCGCCGTGTCGGCCGAGATGACCCGCCGGATGGCTGCCGGCGCGGTGCGGTGCTCCCCATCCGCATCGCGCCGGCTGGCCACCACGTAGGGGCGATAGAGGGTGCCGCCGTTCGCCAGTGCGGAATACGCGGCAGCGAGCTGCAGCGGCGTCACGGACAGCCCCTGCCCGAACGACGCGGTGCCAAGGTCCACCGGATACCACTCCGCGAGCGGGCGGATCGTCCCGTTCACCTCGCCCGCGAGGTCGACACCGGTCAGCGAGCCGAACCCGAAGGCCCGGAGGTAGTCGTTCAGCTTCTGGGCCCCCAGCTTCTGGCCCACCCAGGCCGCGCCCGCGTTGAGCGAGCGCTCGAGGATCTGCGTGACGCTCGTGGTCCCGTAGGCCTTCCCGAGGGCGTTGTTCAGCCGCCGACCGCCGACCATCGCGTAGCCGACGTCGTTGTAGGTGTCGGTGGGCCTCACCAGGTGCTCCTCGATCGCGCCGGCGATGGTGAAGGCCTTCATCGTCGAGCCGGGCTCGTAGGTCCAGGCGATCGCGCGATCGCGAAGCGCCTCCGGGTCGGCGACCCGCACCCGGGCCGGATCGAATGACGGAGCCGACGCGAGGGCGAGGATCGCGCCGTCGCGGGGATCCATGACCACGATGGTCCCGCCGGTCGCCTTCTCCTTCGCCATCGCCGCGGCAAGCTCCCGCTCCGCGGCGGTCTGCGCCACCAGATCGATGGTGAGGGTGAGGTCGGCCCCGGGTCGTGCCGCGACCGCCTGCCGGACCCCGAGGGCGAGCTCCCGGTTCGCCGGGTCCCGATCCACGACCAGGCGGCCGTCGACGCCGCGGAGGGACGCGTCGTAGCGGCCCTCGACCCCATAGACACCGGTCCCCTCGTCGTTCACGAACCCGAGGACCTGCGCGGCGAGCATCCCGTTGGGGTACACCCGCTTCGGCTCGGTCTCGAATCCGAGACCCGGGATACCGAGCGCGCCGATCGCCGTGGCCGCCGACTCCGGCAGGCGCCGTTGCAGATACAGCCATTCAGCGCCGGAATCGAGGGCCGCCTGCAGCGGGCCGGGCTCGCGCCCGAGGAGGACCCCGAGCGAGCGCGCCGTCCCGGCGTGATCGGGGATCTGTGCCGGGATCGCGTAGAGCGACCGCAGCTGGACCGTGGTGGCCAGGATCGCTCCGCTCCGGTCGCGGATCATCCCACGGCCGGCGGCAAGGACGAGATCGCTGCGGACCTGGTCCGTCGCCCCCGCGAGGAGATGCGCGCGGCCGGCGGTCTGCCAGTACACCAGACGGCCGGCGAGAACGAGCGAGGCGATGGCGAAGAAGGTGAAGAGGACGCGGAGCCGCCAGTGTGAGACCAGCACCCTTCCTCCATCGCGTCGCGTCTGTCGCTGATGACCGGTCGCGCGATGCGCGGCCGGCGCGGTGATCGGCTGGCCCGGGGCGGCGTCCGGTGCTTAGCGGGTCTCGGCGCGAAGTGGTGCGGCGGCGATCACCGGCACGTAGGCCGCGCGGGTCATCCCCAGACGCGCCGCGGCGGTGGCGATGCGCGCCGGGGACTCGAGCGTGGCGATCTGGACCTCGGCGAGCGCGTTCTGGCGGCGAAGCTCATCGCGCGCGGCGGCAAGCCGCTGCGCCTCATAGCCCGTCGCCGAGACCGCCGTGGCCTGAGAGAGATAGAGCACCGCGAGGGCGAACCCGATGACGATGGCCGCGGCGGCGGCACCAAAGAGACGGAGGTCCCAGCTGGTGCGATCGGCGGCCTGGGGCCCGGCGGTGGCGCGGGCCGGGCGCGTGGAGCGCGGGGCCTTGACCGTCGCGATGGGCCGGCGGCGGACCGCGTGGGCGCCACGTCGGGCGGGTGCCGGGCGCGCCGGGGCGGAGCGGATCGCCTGCGACGCGATCACGAAGCGAGCTTCTCGGCGACGCGGAGTCTTGCGCTGCGGGCACGCGGGTTGCGCGCCGTCTCCGCGGCAGCCGCCATGAGCGGCCGACGAGAGACGACGCGCAGACCCGCGCGATGCCCGCAGACGCAGGTGGGGAGGTGGGGTGGACAGATGCAGTCGCGCGACTCCCGGGCGATGAACTGCTTCACCGCGCGGTCCTCGAGCGAGTGGAACGAGATGACCGCCAGGCGGCCACCGGGACGAAGGAGCGAGACCGCCGCCGCGAGCCCGCGAGCGAGGTTCGCGAGCTCGTCGTTCACGGTCATGCGGATGGCCTGGAATACCCGGGTCGCGGGGTCGATCGTGCCCGACCGGGACTTCGCTCTCGCGTTCCGGCCGGCCTTGACGCCGTACACGAAGCGGCCGAGATCGTCGGCGGTGAGGAACGGCGTCTGTGTCCTGCGGCGGACGATCGCCGCGGCGACGCGCGCGGCCTCGGGCTCTTCTCCGAGCTCGGCGAAGATCGTCCGGAGCTCACGCTCGTCCCAGGTGTTCACGATCCGCTCCGCGGTGAGCGCGCTGCCGGGATCGGCACGCATGTCGAGCGGTCCAGGAGACCGAAAGCTGAAGCCACGCGCCGTGTCGGCGAGCTGGATCGAGGAGAGACCGAGGTCGAGGAGGACCCCGTCGAGATCCCCGAAGCCGTGCTCGCCGGCGACGACATCGCAAACCGCGAAGTTCGCGCGGACAAGGACGACGCGACCGGCGTAGCGGACCAGCTCCCGTTCCGCGACCGCGAGAGCCGCAGGGTCGACATCGAGCCCGAGGAGACGGCCAGACGGCGCGGTCCGCTCGAGGATGGCGGCAGCGTGGCCGCCGCCGCCGACCGTGCCGTCCAGGAAGCGGCCGCCTTCCGCGGGAGCAAGCTGGGCGAGTACCTCGGCCAGAAGAACCGGCTCGTGGGCCCGCCGGCCGCCGGGCTCGTCCGCGACAAGCCCCGCATCATCGACCCTGCGAACGGCCCCATCAGATCCCAAGGGTGGCGAGGCTCTCGCCGATGGAGCCTTCGACCTTCGCCAGACGGGCCTGCCAGCGGGTCGGGTCCCAGATCTCGAGATTGCGCGAGGCCCCGATGACCAGCGCGTCGGTGCGCAGACCGGCGTACTGCCGCAGGTGGGCCGGGACGGTGAGGCGACCCTGCGAGTCCGGGTCGGCGTCGTGCGCGCCGGCCACGATGAAGTGCACGAACTGCTGGACCACCGGGTCGGTCCGCGGGCGGGTGCGGATCTCGGCGTTGATCGCCTCCCACTCCGAGGCCGGGAAGACGGCGAGGCACTCCCCCATCCAGCGCGTCACGACCGCTCCTTCCTTGAAGCGGGGACGGAACTTTGCGGGGATCGCGAGCCGACCCTTCTCGTCCAGCGTGTGGGCGAACTCGCCGGCGAAGAACGTTTCCAACTTGCCTTCCGCATCCGGGTCCCGATGGTTCCCCACTGGTCCCCACTAATCACCACGCGGGCGTACTTTCGCTCCACACGACGCCGCTGTCAAGGGATGTAGCGAGAAAAAATTGGGAGGACACGCCACTGACACCGCTATCGAATGCGCGTTCTATCAGTGCAGACGCTGCCCGCGGCGGCGGATCGCCGCCGGATGGACCCGGCGACTAGATCGGGCGGACCCGATCGACCAGATCTTCGACCCGGCGCTGCGCGCGATCGATGATCGACTTCGGCCGGCCTGGCTCGTGCTCGCCGAACCACTCGAGGACCGACGCCCCCCAGGTGAAGCCGCCGCCGAACGCGACGAGGAGCACCTTGTCGCCACGCCGCAGGCGCCCGGACGAGGCCGCCTCGCTGAGCGCGATCGGGATCGAGGCGGCGGAGGTGTTGCCATAGTCCTGGATGTTCACGAAGACCCGTTCCATCGGATAGCGCAGCCGCTTCGCCACGCCTTCGATGATCCGGACGTTGGCCTGATGCGGGATGCAGAGGGCGATGTCGCCGAGGGTGAGCCCGGCGTCGGCGATCGCCTCCTCCGCCGCGTCAGCCATCGATTTCACCGCGAGCTTGAACACCTCGCCCCCGGCCATCGAGATGAAGTGCATCCCCTGCTCGACGGTCTGCGCCGTGGCCGGATGCCGGGTGCCGCCGCCGCGGACCATGAGCAGCTCGCCCTTCGAGCCGTCGCCGTGGAGGACCGTCGACTCGATGCCCACCGAGGCATTCGATGCCTCGACGATCACCGCCCCGGCCCCGTCGCCGAACAGGACGCAGGTCGTCCGGTCCTTCCAGTTCAAAAGGCGGGAGAGCGTTTCCGCGCCGATGACCAGCGCGTTCTGATGCACTCCGGAGACGATGAGCCCGCGAGCGATGGCGAGGGCCGACACGAAGCCGGTGCACGCCGCCTCGACATCGAACGCACCGGCCTTCTCGGCGCCCAAGGCGCTCTGGACCATGCAGGCCGTGGCCGGGAACAGGTAGTCGGGCGAGCAGGTCGCCACGATGATCAGGTCCAGATCCTGCGCGCGAAGGCGGGCCTTCTCCAACGCCGCCCGGCCGGCGCGGATCGACATCGAGGAGGTGTTCTCGCCCTCCCCGACGAAATGCCGCTGCTTGATGCCGGTGCGGTCGCTGATCCAGGCGTCGTTCGTATCCACGAACTTCGCCAAGTCGTCGTTCGTGACGACCCGCGGGGGGGCGTAGTGGCCCCAGCCGGTGATGACCGCGTTCTGCTTGGCCACGGCGTGCGGCTACGCCTCCGGCTCGGACCGACCGTCCGGCGGCATCGCACCGGCCTCCGGCCGCGCGGTCCCGAGGATGTGGCTCACCGAGCCGTCCCAGTTCTGGAAGAACTCATGGGCGTCGAGGACCTCATCCGCCGAGACGACCGGCGGGGCGGGACGGACCGGTGGGGTACCGTGTCCGGATCCCTTCACCGCGCTCACGTCGGCGTGCTCGTCGTCAACGACGACGAGCAGCTTGAAGGACGTCTGACACTTCGCGCAGGTGACCCGAACGATCCATGCCGACTCGAGCTTCCCGAGCACGCGGATGTCCGACCGCGAGTGATTCTGCCCGCAGACATTGCAGTCATAGCCCTTCGCCTGCTCGCGCAGGAACCGCAGGATGTTCATCGCCAGAACGTCACTTTAGCCGCCAGTCAGGGAAGGCGTACTGGCCCAGCAACGCGACCGCGCAGCCCGAGCCTTGACGCGGAGGGAAAGGTGGACAATGGCCGGCGTGGGTCAGCCGCAGACGCCATTCGAACCGGCCAGCTTCGGCATCGGCCGGTTGTTCGGCAGCGTCCAGGATGCGGTCGTCGTCGGCGACGTGGAGGACGGCTCCATCGTCCTCTGGAATCCGGCCGCCGAGGTGATCTTCGGATTCACGAGCGCCCAGGCCATCGGCCGGCCGCTTTCGATCATCGTGGCTCCGGAGCTCCGGGCGATGCACGAGCAGGGCATCGCGCGCTACCGGGGGCGGCGGCGCGGCCCCATCGTCGACTCCGGAAAGCCGGTCGAGGTGAAGGCTGTCCACGCGGACGGCCATGAGTTCCCGGTGGAGCTCACGCTCGGGCGGGTGCAGGACAGCGACCGCCACCTCGTTGCGATCATCCGCGACACCAGTGACCGGGCGGCCGTGCGGAGCGCCCGTGATCTGGAGCACCAGCGCACGCAATTCTTCGCCATGGCGAGCCACGAGATCAAGACGCCGATCACCGCGCTCTCCGGCAACCTGCAGCTCGCCCAGCGGTATCTCCGCCGCGGAGATACCGGCCGAGCCGCGGAGTCGCTGGATGGAGCGATGCGGCATCTGCAGCAGATGGTGCGGCTGGTCGAGGATCTGCTCGAGGTGTCGCGGCTGGACGCCGCGAAGTTCGTCGTCCACCCGAGCCGAGTCGACCTCACGGCGCTGGTGACCGACAGCGTCCAGCGGTTCGTTCCCACCGACGGTGCCGGAGCGGTGACGATCCATCGGCCGGACGGGCCGGTGTGGGTCGACGCGGACACCGGACGGTTCGGCCAGGTCGTCGACAACCTGGTCGGGAACGCCGTGAAATACAGCTCTGGCCGGCCGGTCGAGGTACACGTATCGACGGAAGGCGACGACGCGGTGCTCAGGGTGATCGATCAGGGGATCGGCATTCCGGCCGATGAGCGCCCGAGCCTGTTCGAGCCCTTCTTCCGGACCTCCACCACCGCGCTCTTCCCCGGCACCGGGCTCGGCCTGCACATCAGCCGCCGGATCGTGGAGCTTCACGGCGGCCGCCTTGAGCTCGAGTCGAGCTCGCCCAGCGGCAGCACGTTCGCGGTGCGGCTACCCGCTCCCGCCGGAGCCCCGGCACCCGGCGGAAGCGCTCCCTAGCCGCTCCGCTTCAGCCGTCCGGTCCGCTTGGCGTAGCGCTCGGCCGCGACGAACGCCCGGAGGCCGACCGGGATCGAAACGACTCCCACCAGCAGCGCCGGCCAGACCTGCGGCAAGAGCACGGCGAGATCGGCGCCGTCGAGGAGCGCCCGGCGCATGCCCTCGATGACGTAGGTCGCCGGAGAGACCACCGAGAGCGCCTGCAGCCAGCCGGGAAGCACGGTGGTCGGGTAGTAGACGCCGGAGACCAGGAGCACCACGGCCTGGACGATGTAGGCCATCTGCAGCCCCTTTTCGGTCCAGAGCAGTGGGAAGACCGCCGAGGCGATGCCGAGACCCATGAACGCGATCGTGCCGACGGCCAGCATGACCAGAGCGGAGAGCACGTTCGCCTGCGACAGGTCGACCGGCACGAAGAGCATGACCGCGAAGAGCGTTGTGACACTGAAGACCAGCGCCCGGACGATCGTCCCGGCGGCCATGCCGGCGAGGTGCGTGAGCCGGGGGACGGGCGCCATGAAGGTGTACTCGATCGTTCCCTCCCAGCGCTCCCAGGCGATGATCTCGGCGATGTTCTCGAACACCAGCCCCATGAACCGCCAGGCGATCGTGCCCACCAGGAGGTACAGGACGAAGCGCGAGGTCCAGACGTTCGTGCGCGATCTCCGCGACGAGCACGACGCCACGATCCTCCTCACGACGCACGACCTCGACGAGGCCGAGCGCCTGGCGGACCGCGTCGGCATCCTGCATGGCGGCAAGCTCGTGGCCGAAGGCACCGTCGCCGAGCTCGCGGCACGGTCCGGCAGCCGCGGCACGCTCGAGGACGTCTTCATGACCATCACCGGACGAAAGATCGACGAGGCGGACGAGAGCGACCGGCAGCAGGTCACGGGCTAGAAGGGGGTAGCTGGAGTGATCGCTGAATTCGGGACGCAGGCCGGGCTGGCGTACGCCTTCGTCGAGCGTGAGGTCGCGCTCATGAAGCGCTACTGGCTCTGGGAGCTCGTCTGGGTGATCTACGGCATCGTGACCTCGCTCTCGGTCGCGTATATCGGCCTGGCCGTACCGA
>DATLEG010000122.1:0-2955 GCA_035525465.1 Saccharimonadales bacterium (SeqCode) | reverse complement strand
GGGATCGGGTCGGCTCCCGCCTTGTCGGACAGGAGCATGTTCCGGCACTCCTGGTACGAGCCCGTACCGCTGGAGGTCGGCTCGACGCGGATGACGCCGTAGTAGACGGCCTTCGCGGCGTCGTAGAGCGCCGAGAGGTAGAGCAGATCGCTGTTCGAGCCCTTGCCGTCCACGCGCTGCAGCGAATTGATGTCGATCCGCTGCTGTCCATCGGCGGCCACCAGGCCGTAGAGCTTCACATTCGCCCCATCACCGGTCATATCCGACTCGACGCTGATCTTGCTGCGGCCGCTTCCCACGATCACGTTGAAGCTCGCGAGCTCGCTGTCCCGATCGGACACGTAGCGCTGCGGTCCGAGATCCCAGACCTCGGCGCCGAAGCGCTGGATCCGCACGTAGCGCACCGTCGCGCCCTGGGCGAGGTGGATCTCGAGCGTGGGGACGGCCAGGCGGGGCTCGTCGCCCTCGGACGCGAGCTCTTCGACGACGGTGGCCTGGCTCCCCCGCTCGGCGACGATGATCGTGCGGGAGAGCGCAGCCGCCGGTCCGGCCGCCCAGGTGCGGGTGATCCGGATGGGGGCATCGGCGACCAGACCGGCCGGGATGCGGCAGAACGAGCCGTCCGACCAGAGCGCCGCGGCGAGGGCCTCGAACGCGGCATGCGTCCCGTAGCGGCCGGGGCTCGCGGTGATCCGCGGCCGGACCGCGGCCTCCTCCGCGCGAGCGAGGAGCGCCAGGTCACCAAGCAGGACTCCGCGGGGCGCGCGGTAGATCGTCTGGGCGGTGGTGCCGGTGAGCGGACCCTGGGGGAGGCCGTCCAGGGGGAACCGTCGCCATTCCTCTTCGGCGCCGGTGGGCCAGGCCTCGGGCGTGTAGCGCGCGGCGGCGGCGGCGCGGCTGGCGACGAGCCACTCCGGCTCGGCCCGGCCGAGACCGAACCGCTCGGCCGTGGAACGGTCGAGCGGCAGGGCCCGGGACTCCAGGAGCGCGGGTGCGCTAGCCAATCGCGCCGGCCATCTGGAGCTGGATGAGGCGATTCATCTCAATCGCATAGTCCATCGGCAGGGTCTTCACGATCGGCTCGATGAAGCCGTTCACGATCATCGCGGTGGCTTCGCTCTCTTGGAGACCGCGGCTCATGAGGTAGAAGAGCTGCTCCTCGCCGACCTTGGACACCGAGGCCTCATGGCCAATGGTCACGTCCTCTTCGTCGATCTCCATATACGGATAGGTGTCGCTGCGCGCGGTGGTGTCGAGGATCAGGGCGTCGCAGCGGACGGTGCTCTTGGACTTCTTCGCGCCGGGATAGATCTTCACCAGGCCGCGGTAGCTCGTGCGGCCGGTGCCCTTGGAAATGGACTTGCTGTTGATGAGCGAAGTCGTATACGGCGCGGCATGGACCATCTTCGCACCGGCATCCTGGTGCTGCCCGTTCCCGGCGAAGGCGACGGAAAGGACCTCGCCGTGTGCGCGCTCGCCGACCAGGTACACGCTCGGGTATTTCATCGTGACCTTGGAGCCGAGGTTGGCGTCGATCCACTCCATGACCCCGCCCTCCTGGACGACGGCCCGCTTGGTCACGAGGTTGTAGACGTTATTGCTCCAGTTCTGGATCGTCGTGTAGCGGACCTTCGCGTCCTTCTTCACGATGATCTCGACGACCGCGCTGTGCAGGGTATTCGTGGTGAACACCGGTGCGGTGCAGCCTTCGACGTAGTGCACGCTCGAGCCCTCGTCGGCGATGATGAGCGTGCGCTCGAACTGGCCCATGTTCTCGCTGTTGATCCGGAAGTACGCCTGCAGCGGGATCTCGACCTGCACGCCTTTGGGGACGTAGACGAACGAGCCACCCGACCAGGCCGCGGTGTTCAGCGCGGCGAGCTTGTTGTCATTGGCCGGGATCACCGTGCCGAAGTGCTCGCGGAACATCTCCGGGTACTCGCGCAGCGCGGAGTCGGTATCGGTGAAGATGACGCCGAGCGCCTCGAGGTCCTTACGGATGTTGTGATAGACCGACTCGGAGTCGTACTGCGCGCCCACGCCGGCGAGATACTTCTGCTCGGCTTCGGGGATCCCGAGCTTGTCAAAGGTGTCCTTCACGTAGGTCGGGACGTCGTCCCAGCTCTTCGCCGACTTGTCGGACGCCAGAACGTAGTAATAGATGTCCTGGAAGTCGATCGGGGTCAGGTCGGCGCCCCAGGTGGGCATGCTGCGGGACTCGAAGTGGCGCAGCGCCTTGAGGCGGCGCTTGAGCATCCACTCCGGCTCGCTCTTGAACACCTGGCTGATCTCGGTGACGACGGCCGCGGAGAGTCCCTTCTTCTTCACGTTGAGGGACGCGTTGTCGTCGTGCCAGCCGTATTTGTAGTTGTCGGGAAGCTGCGTGAGCTGGTCTACCGCCATGGCCGCCACCTCGATCCAGTTGCTGTTGTCTATTTTCTACCTAACGGGTCGGAATTACCAGGTGGACCGCGGTCAGGCCTTCGCCGGCTCGCCCGGCCACTCGGTGAGGCCCCAGGCGCTGCCTTTCAGGGCCTTCAGGCTGAGGAGCGCGCATTTGAGGCGGGCCGGGCTAAGGGTGATCCCGAGGCTCGCGATGACGTGATCCTTGTCGATCGCCTTGAGCTCGTCGAGGGTCTTGCCCTTCACCTCGTCGGTGAGGATCGACGCCGAGGCCTGCGAGATCGCGCAGCCCTTCCCCAGGAACTTCACATCGCTCACCCGGTCGCCGTCGTCGATCTTCAGGTACATCGTGATCTCGGCGCCGCAGAGCGGGTTGGTGTCGTGATACTGGTTCGTCGCATCTGGGAGCTCGCCGAAGTTATGCGGATTCTTGTAATGGTCAAGAATGAACTCCCGATAAAAGTCATCCATGGAGGGCCACCTAGACCTTGAAGATCTTTTTGGCGGTCGCGATGGCGGCGAGGAGGGCGTCGCATTCTTGGTCTATCTCTG
>DATLEG010000080.1:0-12507 GCA_035525465.1 Saccharimonadales bacterium (SeqCode) | reverse complement strand
ACCGGGTGGCCGCGGTACGACCGCGTCGCGATCCAGCCGGCTCAGTACGTCGGCCCGGGCCAGGTCGCGTGGTTCACCTTCACCGTGCAGGCACCCGCGACCCCCGGGGTCTACCGGGTGGGCATCCGCCCGCTCATCGAGGGCGCGCAGTGGATGGAGGACTACGGCGTGTACTGGGAGATCACCGTCCTGAACCCTGACGGCTCCGATCCGCGGCCGCAGCCGGCCGACCCGGCGGGGCTGTCGTTCGAGATCGCGAGCGACGGGGTGAGCGCATCCGACATCCTCGCGGTGCATCAGGGCGTCGAGCATGCCGGGGCGTACCTCGCGGCGAGCGTCGGCGGCGACCGGCGGCGCGCCCAGACCGTGAATGTCCGCGTCGGCAGCCTGGCCGAGCGGTATTGCTGTCTCACCAGCGGACCCGCGTTCGACATCGTGACGATCAACCCTGCCTGGGCCTCCCCGTCGGCCGCCGCCCCCGACACCTGGTCCGCGGACACCGAGCGGCGCGAGCTCGCCGCGCACGAGTACGTGCACCTGTGGCAATACGACATCGGCGGGCTGCCGTGCATGATCACTGGTCCGCGCTGGCTCTCCGAGGGGATGGCCGAGTCGTTCGCCTATCGCAGCCTCATCGCCGCCGGCCTGATCCCGGAGGCGAACATGGATGTCTTCACCAGGCGTCAGCTGCGGAGCGCGACCTACGCCACGCTCCAGTCGCTCGAGACGAATTGGGCCGCGAGCGCGAATCCGTTCGCCGTCGGCTATCTCGCGGTCGATCGCCTCCTTGCGAGCTCATCACCCCTCGCGCTCCGCACCTGGTGCGCCCGGATCGGCGCGGGGGAGGAGTGGCACAGCGCCTTCCAGGCCGCGTTCGGTGAGTCGACCGCCTCGTTCTATGCGCGCTTCGAGCAATACCGCGCCGACTACGTGCGCTAGAGGCGCAACACTAGGCGGCCTCGAACTCCGCCAGGCGCTGGCCGCGCCGCACCTGATCGCCCGGCGCGCAAAGCACCCGCTTCACCAGGCCGTCGGCCGGCGCGGTGATCTGCAGCTCCATCTTCATCGCCTCGATCACGCAGATGAGGTCACCGCGCCGCACGCGCGCATCGGCCTCCGCGTGCACGGTCAGCACGAGTCCGGGCATCGGCGCCGCGATCTCGGTACCGGCGAGGGCCTCGACGCTTCGCTCACGCGGGGCGGTCTCGAGCGCGTAGGTCGCACCGGCCACGCCGACCCAGCAGAGCGACCCGTCCAGCGCAGCGGTGGCCGGAAGGCCGTCAAGCTCCCAGCGGTGCGGCTCGTCACGGCGGCGGGCGTCGTGCCCATCGGCGGTCCAGGGACCGGTGCCGGTGACGCGGATCGCACGCTCGTCATCGCTCTCGCGCAGGATCACGAGCCCGCTCGCTTCCTGCCCCGCGCGCCAGCTGCCGAGCGCGGACCACGGATCGGTCCGCACCGGGGCCGCCGCCCCAAGACGCGCCGCGGCCGCGAGGGCATACGCCGCGGGCGGCGCGGCGCCGGCCGAGGCGGCGAGCGTTGTGAGGTCCCGGCCGATGAGCTCGGTCGTGATCCGTCCCGCGCGAACGTCCGGATGCGCGATGAGGGCGCGAAGGAAGGGAAGGTTCGTGCGCACCCCCAGCAGCTCGGTCTCGTCCAGAGCCCGCGCGAGCTGACCGAGCGCCATGCCCCGGTCCGACGCGACGGCGATGAGCTTGGCCAGCAGCGGGTCGTAGTGCCGGGTGACCGCCGAGCCCTCTTCGTAGCCCGCGTCCACCCGAACGCCCTCGGGCCAGCGGACATGCACCAGCCGTCCGGTGGACGGCAGGAAGCCGGCCGCCGGATCCTCGGCGTACACCCGGACCTCGATCGCGGTGCGCGGAGCGCCAAGGTGCAGATCGAGCCGCTCCCCTTGCGCGATCCGTAGCTGCTGCTCGACGAGATCGACGCCATAGGCCGCCTCGGTCACGGGGTGCTCGACCTGCAGGCGTGCGTTCACCTCGAGGAAGAAGAAGTCGTCGTGCTCGTCGACGATGAATTCACAGGTCCCCGCATTCGTGTAGCCGACGCGCTCGGCGATGGCGAGCGCCGCAGCCGCGAGCTTGGTCCGGAGCGGTCCGGCGATCGACGGCGCCGGTGTCTCTTCCAGCACCTTTTGATGCCGGCGTTGCGCCGAGCAGTCGCGCTCGCCGACGGTCATGAGCGCGCCGTGCGTGTCGCCGAGGAGCTGGACCTCCACGTGCCGTGGCGCGGTGACCGCCCGTTCCAGGATGAGCCGCTCGTCGCCGAAGGCGCCCTGGGCGGTCCGGCGGGCGCGCGCGAGCGCCGCGCCCATCGCGGGCTCGGCGGTGACGAGCTGCATCCCGATCCCGCCGCCGCCCGCGGCCGGCTTCAGCATCACCGGGTAGCCGATCTCCTTCGCGGCGGCGAGGAACGCCTCGTCACGCTGATCGGCGCCGCGATAGCCCGGGAGCACCGGGACCCCCGCCGCTTCGGCGATGGCCTTTGCCTGGGCCTTGTCCCCGACCTGGCGCAGGACCGCGGGCGATGGGCCGACGAACCGCAGACCTGCGGCAGCGACCGCGGCCGCGAAGTCCCCGCGCTCCGAGAGGAAGCCGTACCCGGGGTGGACGAGGCCGGCGCCCGACTCGACCGCCGCGGCAATGACCCGGCTCGGGTCGAGATAGGACTCGCCTGCCGGCGCCGCGCCGATCCGGATCGCCGCGTCCGCCTCGGTCACGAAGGGCAGCGCAGCGTCGGCGTCGGAGTACACCGCCACCGGGCGGAGGCCCATCCGCCGCGCCGTGCGGATCACCCGGCGCGCGATCTCGCCGCGATTGGCGACCAGGACCGTCATCATGTCGGCATTGTCGGCCAGACGTGCCGCGCTCGCCGAAGGGTGGCCGGTCCTTCTCTCCGCGTTCGTGGTCGGCGTGCCGTTCGGCATCGTCGCGCGACAGGCCGGCCTCGCGCCGATCGAGATCGTCGGGATGAGCGTGTTCGTCTTCGCGGGCGCCTCGCAATTCGTGATGGTCCAGCTGCTCAGCGATGGCGCGGCCGTGCCGTTGATCGTCGCCACGGTGTTCCTGGTGAACTTCCGCCACGCCCTGATGTCCGCCACGCTGCGGCCGTTCCTCGGGACGCTCCCGGTACTCCGCCGTCTGGCCGCGGCGTATTTCCTCACCGATGAGGCGTTCGCGATGACGATCGGCTGGATCCGCCGTGGTCGGCGCGAGGTCTCGTATTACGTCACCTTCGGGATTGCGCTCTTTGTCGTCTGGAATCTCGCGACGGTGATCGGACTGACCATCGGTCCGGTCATCGGCGAGCCGCGGCGCTTTGGTATCGACTTCGCGATCACGGCGACGTTCATCGCCATCGTGGCGCTTGGGCTGCGTCATCGCGCCGACGCCGTCGTGGCGCTGGTCGCGCTCGTCCTGTCCGCTGGCGTTGCGCTCGCCGGCGTGTCGGTGGTCGCCGTGGTCGCGGCCGGACTGGTGGCGCCGCTGGCGGTCCTGGTGCTGGGCGAAGAGCAGTGATCTGGCTGGCGATCGGAGGCGCTGGTCTGGTGACCTGTCTCGCGCGCGCGCTGCCGCTGGCCCTACGCCAGTCCCGCCCGGTACCTCCGCGGCTGGCCCGTTACCTCGACGTGCTCCCCACCGCGATCATTGCCGCCCTCATCGGACCGGCACTGCTCGTCCCGCGGGGTGTCCTGACCCACGGTGCGGAGCCGATCGCCGCGCTGATCGTGCTTTTCATCGTCACCTGGCGCCGTAACCTGCTCGCGGGTGTCCTCGCCGGGGTGGTCGCGGTCGCTCTCCTCCGGGCGGTCGGCCCGGGCTGAGCGCGGCACTATGGTTGGGTCGTGACGCCAGCAGTGCTGCTCGAGATCGCCCGCGGGCCGCTCGTCGAGGAGATCCAGCGTGGGCACCTGGCGATCGTCGATGCGGAGGGCACCACCCTCGCCGCGCTCGGTGATCCGGAGCACGCCGTCGCCTACTGGCGCTCTTCAGCGAAGCCCTTCCAATCCATGGCCCTCGTAGCGAGCGGGGCGGCTGACGCATTCGGCTTCGCGGCTGAGGACCTGGCGGTGTGCTCGGCGTCCCACAACGGCGAAGCGGTCCACATCTCGCGCGTGGCCCACGTCCTGGATCTGGCGGGGAACACGCCGGGGGACCTGCAATGCGGCGCCCACCCGCCGTACGACCAGGCAAGCGCCGCGGCACTGGAGCGCGCCGGCACCGCACCGAGTGCGCTCCATAGCAATTGCTCGGGCAAGCACGCCGGCATGCTCGCCTTGGCCAGGCATCTGGGTGCGCCGACCGAGGGCTACCGGCGTCCGGATCACCCGGTCCAGCGCCTCATCCTCGAGACCGTCTGTCGCTTCACCGGGCTCCGCAGCGACGAGATCGTTATCGGGGTCGACGGCTGCGGGGTGCCCTGTTTCGGGATAAGCGTTTCCCGGATGGCCCTGGCCTTTGCCCGGGTGATGCGCCCTGATGGGCTCCCCGTAGCCGACCAGCGGGCGGCCGCCGCGGTCCGTGGCGCGATGATGTCGCACCCGTACCTGGTCGCCGGGGCCGGCCGGTTCGACACGGATCTCATGCGCATCGCGGGCGGCCGGATCCTGGTGAAGGGAGGCGCCAGCGGGGTGCTCTGCGCCGGCCTGGAACGCGGGGTCGGGATCGCGGTGAAGCTGGAAAGCGGATCGCGGCACCTCGGCTCCGGTGCACCGGCCATCGTTGCGGCCCTGCGTGCGCTCGGTGCGATCGGCGACGCCGAGCTTGCCGACCTCACCGCTCACGCGCATCCGGTCGTGCGGAACGTGGCCGGCCAAAGCGTGGGCGAGACCCGCGTTCCCTTCGCTCTCCCGGCGCTCCGGTGACGACCTGGGTCCAGGCGGCCCCCGAACCAGGACCGGCCGTCAGCCTTGCGGCTCGCCGTCCTGCTTTTCATTCCGGACCGCCCAGCGTGGCGGCCGGTGACCCAGGAACGCCCGCATCCCCTCCTGGCCCTCATCACCCACACGGGCCGCGGCGATGCGGTCGACGGTGAGGTCGCGTACCTCGGCCGGCGCGCGGCCGGTGATGTCGCGGACGAGCCGCTTTGCTCCGCGCACCGCCTCCGGCCCGCCGGCGAGGATGGCGATCACGAATGCGTCGACCTGCTCATCCAGCTGGTGGTCGTGGACGACGCTCTCGACCAGTCCCACCTCGAAGGCGCGATGCGCGTCGAAGCGGATGCCGGTCGTGAAGGCAGCGGTGGCAAAAGCGGGCCCGACCTTCCGCACGACGTAGGGGGAGATGACCGCAGGGAGGATCCCCAGGCGGACCTCGGTGAACGCGAAGACCGCGGCGTCGGTCGCCACCGCGATATCCGCCACAGCGACCAGACCCGCCCCGCCGCCGATGGCGGCGCCCTGCACGCGCGCGATAAGTGGCATCGGCAAGCCATCGAGTGTCGCAAAGAGGCCGGCAAGGGCCCGCGAGTCGACCTGGTTCTCCTCGAGCGAGTACTCCGCCACCCCGCGCATCCACTCAAGGTCAGCGCCGGCGCAGAAGGCGTCACCCTCGCTCTGGATGATGACGCACCGCGTCCCGGCCGGGATCTCCGCGACCGCGCGGGTCAGCGCGGCGATGACCGTGGCGTCGAACGCGTTCTTGCGGTCGGGCCGGTCGATGGTGATCCGCGCGACTCCACGCTCATCGACCCCCAGACGAACGACCTCGGTCACATCCGGAACACGCCGTAGCGTGGGTCAGCGAGCGGGGCGTGCCGCGCCGCGGCGATGCCGAGCGCCAGCGTCGCGCGGGTGTCCAGCGGATCGATGATCCCATCGTCCCAGAGCCGCGCGGTCGAGTAGTACGGGCATCCCTGGGCCTCGTATTGCTCGCGGATCTTCGTCTTGAACGCGTCGCGCTCGGTGTCTCCGGCGAAGGTGCCCACGAGCGAGAGCACGGTCGCGGCCTGCTCGCCGCCCATCACGCTGATCCGGGCGTTCGGCCACATCCACAGCTGCCGCGGCCCGTAAGCCCGGCCGCACATTCCGTAGTTCCCGGCACCGAACGAGCCGCCGATGATGACCGTGAACTTGGGGACCCGGGCGCAGGCGACCGCCATCACCATCTTCGCGCCGTCCTTCGCGATGCCCCCGGCCTCGTATTCGCGGCCGACCATGAATCCCGCGATGTTCTGCAGGAAGACGAGCGGGATGCCGCGCTGGTCGCAGAGCTCGATGAAGTGGGTGGCCTTCAGGGCGGATTCGCTGAACAGGATCCCGTTGTTCGCGATGATCCCGACGCGCATTCCCATGATCCGTGCGGTGCCGCACACGACCGTCTCCCCGTAGAGGGCCTTGAACTCGTGGAACCGCGATCCATCCACCAACCGCGCGATGACCTCGCGGACGTCGTACGGCGTGCGCGTGTCCTGCGGGACGATCGCGTAGAGATCGGCTGGATCGAGCGCCGGATCCTCCGGATCGGCGACGTCGACGCCCCAGTGCAGGGGCCGGTCGAGCTGCGCGACCATATCGCGCGCGATCGCGATGGCATGCGCGTCGTCCTGCGCGTAATGATCAGCGACCCCGCTCTTGCGGGCATGGACCTCGGCGCCGCCGAGCTCCTCGGCCGTGACCTCCTCGCCGGTCGCTGCCTTCACCAGAGGTGGCCCGCCGAGGAAGATGGTCCCCTGGCCTTTCACGATGACCGTCTCGTCGCTCATCGCGGGGACGTATG
Source organism: Saccharimonadales bacterium (SeqCode) (assembly GCA_035525465.1). GTDB lineage: Bacteria > Chloroflexota > Limnocylindria > P2-11E > P2-11E > UBA4735. The sequence goes on along the minus strand of DATLEG010000080.1, from coordinate 5,770 downwards.
CCCCGCCGGCGGTGCAGGAGCCCAGAACGAGCGCCAGCTGCGGGATGCGCTCGGCGGACATCCGGGCCTGGTTGAAGAAGATCCGGCCGAAGTGCTCCCGGTCCGGGAACACCTCGTCCTGACGCGGCAGAAATGCGCCGCCGGAGTCGACGAGATAGAGGCAGGGGAGCCGGTTCTCGAGCGCGATCTCCTGCGCGCGGAGGTGCTTCTTCACTGTGAGCGGGTAGTAGGTGCCGCCTTTCACCGTGGCGTCGTTCGCGACAATGACGCACTCGGTCCCCGACACGCGGCCGATGCCGGCGATCATCCCGGCCGCCGGGGCGTCGTTGTCATACAGGTCGAGGGCCGCGAGGGCGCCGATCTCGAGGAACGCGGTTCCCGGATCGAGCAGTCGCTCGACCCGTTCGCGGGGAAGTAGCTTGCCGGCCTTGGTGTGCTTCTCGCGGGCCCGAGCCGGGCCGCCTTCGCGTGTCACCGCCATGTGGCGCCGGAGGTCATCCACGAGCGCGGTCATGCCGGCGCGGTTGGCCTGGGCGCCGGGAGAGCCGCGATCGAATGTGGAGCGGAGGACCGGCATCGGCCGGATGCTAGCCGGTGGCGGCGCTCACCCCGCTTTGTCCAGGCGCTCGAAGGCGCGCCCCACATCGGCCAGCACCTGTCCGCTCATCTGGTCGGAGAGGCTGTAGCGGACGATGTTCCCCTTGCGGGCCGGGATGACCGCCTCGACCTCTCGGAGCACCTTGAGGTGCTGGCTCGTCGCGGCCCGGCTGCGCTTGATCACCCGCGCGAGGTCACTTGCCGCGAGCGGTGTCTCGGCCAGGGCGCGCACGATCTTCAGGCGGGTCGGGTCACAGAGACTGCTCAGGATGTCCCGGGCCGCGCGCTCGCCTTCGCGACCGAGCATCGCCTGCTCGGCCACTTCGACCGCCGCGGCGTCGATCGGCCGCTCCGTGGCCTCCATGTCACGTCCTCCCAGAGACCCATGCCTTGCGTCGGGAGGCTATGCATCCGGCGTGCCGGGCGGCCAGCCGGGCCTCCGCTCGCGCTCCAGCCGCGCAGGCGGCCGTCCGCGTCTTGTAAACTGACCATTCACCGCGCGGCTGTAGCTCAGTTGGATAGAGCGCAACGCTACGAACGTTGAGGTCGGGGGTTCGAGCCCCTCCAGCCGTACCCGTGTGCCCCGGATCGCCCGCTATCCTCAGTCCCGAATGACCGGCGAGCGGATACCGCAGATGGGTCGTCGGCGGACCTATCGCGTGGTCACCCTGATGAAGGACCCCGAGCTGGCGAGCGCCGCCGAATTCGCCCTGACCCACGGCACCTATCTCGTGCGGCACGTCCGGAGCACCGCCGAGCTCACCGCGACGCTCCGGGAATGGGATCCCGATCTGGCCTTCGTCGACGTCGATGTCGAGCAGGGGATCGCGCTGGACATCCTGTGCGCCCCGGGTCTCGTCCGGCGGATCCCGACCATCGCCGTCACCCGGAACGGTGAGCTGCGGGAGAAGCTCAGCGCCTTCGATCGCGGCGCGGACGACATCCTCAACATCCCGTTCCTGCCGGAGGAGCTTGTGGCGCGCGCCCAGGCACTCATCCGCCGGAGCTACCCGGAGGGGATCGATCTCATCGCGGCGGTGCGTCTGGGGGAGATCGAGGTCGACATCCTCGCGCGCACGGTCACCATCGGCGGCCGGCGGGTCGATCTCAGCCCGCTCGAACACGGTCTGTTCTGGATCCTCGCCTCGAATGCCGGGTCCATCGTGAGCCGGGAGCGGATCGAACAGCTGCTCTGGGGCTCAGCCCTCGGAACGTCAAGCAACGTCGTCCAGCAATACGTCCGACGGCTACGCGCCAAGCTTGGTGACGACGCCAAGCGCAGCCGGTTCATCCAGACGGTGCGCGGCGAGGGATATCGCTTCGAAGCCAAGGCCTAAGCGGGCGACTGCGCCTCGGCGCGGACCGGCGCTCCCAAGGCGGTGACGTCGCGGCCGTGGGTTCGGAGCCAATTCGTCGCGGCTGTCCCGGTGAGACGGAGCAGCAGCTGATGGACCGGGGTGCCGTGCTCGACGGAGGAGTCGGCGGCCCGCCAGAGCTGCAGGAAGACCTCCTGGCAGACCTCGTTCGCGGCGGAGGCACTGGGCAGCATCTGGTGGAGGGTCCCGAACACGACGCGGCCGTAGCGGTCGAAGAGCTCGCCGAGGGCCGCGGGATCCCGCCGGGCGATCCGCTCGATCAGGGCTGGATCGTCCGACCTCGCCTTCGCTCCATGATCCATCTCTATTCCTCCAGCGCCGGGCGCTGCTCTGCGTGCGGCATGCCTCGTGGATCGAAGATGTACGGACCGTCAGTCCCGAGGCCGTATTCGAGCCTTTTGGGTACTCCGTCAGGGCCTCGGCCCGTCTGCCAAGGGTCCATTAGCGTCACCGGGTGATCGCCAGCCCCCGGCGGCCCTATTACGGCTGGGTCATCGTCCTGGTCCTCGGCGTCACCGAGACGGTGTCCTGGGGGGTCGTCTACTACGCCTTCAGCGTCTTCGTGACCCCGACCTCGGCCGAGCTCGGCTGGTCCCGGGCCGAGATCGCCGGGGCGTTCTCGGTCGCGCTGGTGGTCTCCGGGCTCACCGGATTGTTCGTCGGCCGGTGGCTCGACGATCACGGTCCGCGGCTGCTCATGACCGTCGGCTCGGTCGCCGCGGTCGGCCTGGTCCTCGCCTGGTCGCAGGCCCGCGACCTGGTGTCCTTCTACGCGGTGTGGGGGCTCCTCGGGGTCGTGATGGCGACGATCCTCTATGGCCCGGCGCTGGCGACCGTGACGGTCTGGTTCCGCCGCCGGCGGGCGCGCGCGCTCACCGTCCTGACCCTTATGGCCGGCCTGGCGAGCACGATCTTCATTCCGCTCGCAGCCTGGCTCGTCGCGGCCCAGGGCCGCCGCGAGGCCCTCGTGACCCTCGCGGTGATCCTCGGGGTCGTCACGATCATCCCGCACGCGGTCTTCCTGCGTCGCCGCCCGGCGGACCTCGGTCTCGCGGTCGACGGCGATCGGATCGACGTCCCGAGCCCGCACCCCCCGGAACTGAGTGCCTCGCTCCGCGAGGCGCTCCGGCAGCCGACGTTCAAGTGGATCGCCGTGGCGTTCGCCCTCTATGCCCTCGGCGTCGGGGTGCCGGTGCATCTGGTCGCGTACCTTGGGGATCAGGGCTACTCCCTCGGGTTCGCTGCCGCGGCGACCGGGGCGATCGGCGCGGCACAGGTCTTCGGCCGCCTGTTCTTCGCGCCGCTCGAAGGCCGGCTCCCCCCACGGACGTTGTCGCTCCTCATCTATGCCGGCCAGCCGGTCGCTTTGCTCGTGCTCCTCCTCGTGCCGGGGGTCGCCGGGGTCGCGCTCTTCGTCGTGCTCTTTGGCGCCGCACGTGGGATGGAGACGCTGGTGCGGTCGACGCTCACCGCCGGTCTGTACGGCCCGGCGCGCTTTGCCTCCATCTATGCCGCGGTGACGCTTTTTACCACGCTCACGCAGGCGGTCTCGCCGGTTGGTCTGGGCATCGTCTATGACGCGATCGGCTCGTACGTCCCGGGGCTCTGGACGCTCTTCAGCTTGTCCTGCATCGCGGCGGTCGCCGTCCACCGCGGGGACCGGCGCCCAGCGGCGTAAGGGCCGCCCTCACCGCCGCTCGCGCGGCCGGTGGACGGTCGACCAGGACCTTGTCGCGGTCAGCCGTACCGATCCAGGACTTGCGGGTCATGGTGGACGCACGGCGCGCGACCTATCGTCCTCATCAAGCCAGGACACGCCTGGTGGTCAGCGAATCGACAAACGCAAACCCGTCGCGAGGCGGGGACGCAAAGCTTCCGGACTCACAGAGTCAGCGGGGCCGCCGAAAGCGACGACCGCGCCTTCCGTGGGTGCGTTCAGCGCCTTCATGGAAGGAAGTCCGAATGCGCCCCATCCGAGTCGCCGCCCTGGTCGCCCTCACCCTCGCGATCGTCTTCGCCCCGCTCGCCTCCGCCGCCGACGCCGCGACCCTCGACAGCGCCGAGGGGTCCCTCCTCACCGCGGTGAACGCCTTCCGCGCATCGCGCGGGCTGCACCAGCTGGTCGTCTCCGACAGCCTCACCTACGCGGCGAAGTGGATGGCTACCGACATGGCCGTGAACAACTACTTCTCGCACACCTCGCTCGACGGGCGCTCCCCGACCCAGCGGATGAGCGACTTCGGCTACCCCGCCACGTCGACCTGGGCGGGGGAGGACCTCGCCGCCGGGTACGCCTCCGCCGCCGACGTCCTGCAGGGCTGGATCAACAGCCCGGCGCATCTCGCGGTCCTCCTGAATCCCGAGTACCGGGCGATCGGCATCGGCCGCGCCGCCTCCATCGCCGCGCTATATCCCTGGTATTGGAGCGCGGACTTCGGCGGGATCGCCGACCGGGCGTCGACCCAGCTGTCCGTCGACCTCGGCTTCCACTCGGCCTGGTCCGGTCAGAGCCCCGACCCGACCCTGGCCCCCGGTCAGACCACGACGCTCGTGGTCGCCCTGCGGAACACCGGCTACCGCGGCTGGTACCTGGGGAGCCCGGGACAGCAGGCCTCGCTCGGCACCGCGGACCCGCTCGACGTCGCGCGCCCCGATCTCGCCGTCAACTGGATCGCCGCGAACCGGATCGCCGCCCCAACCACGAGCTGGGTCGGCCCCGGACAGGTCGGCTGGTTCCAGTTCACGGTGAAGGCCCCGGCCACGCCCGGCACCTACCGCTTCGGTGTCCGCGGCGTGGTGGACGGCGCGACCTGGCTTGAGGACCAGGGCATCACCTTCACCATCACCGTTCGGTAGCTGTTCGGGCTTGGGCTCCTACCATCATCAGGGTGAGCGTTGGCCGGGACGCCGCTCGGGATCTTCGGGCGCAAAAGCGCCGTGCCGCCCGCACCGCGCGCGACGTCCGGCTCCTTCGGGCACTGCTCCTCTCCGGCCTGTTGCTCATCGCCGTGCTTGCCGCTTCCGGCCTGTGGACCCAGGGCGGCGGCTCCCGGCTCTCGGCCCTGACCGCCTCCCTCGAGCTCGCCGCCGGCGTCGCCGCTCCGACGGTCGACGCCCAGGGTGCCGCGGTGCCAGGGGACACGGCGGCCGCGCTCGCCGCGGCGGGGGCGAAGGTCGTCCCCGGGGACCCGCCCGGCTGGGTGCGGGTGCCCAGGCCGTCGCTCACCGGTCCCCGGAAGGTCGGGATCCAGGCCGGCCACTGGAAGACGAGTGAAGCCCCTCCCGAGCTGTCGCGACTGATCGCCCAGACCGGAACGAGCTGGAACGGCTACAACGAGGTCGACAGCAATCTCGCCATCGCCGAGCGGGTCGTGACGCTCCTGCGGTCCGGCGGGATCGACGCCGAGGTGCTGCCGACGACCGTCCCCACCGGCTACCTTGCCGATGCGGTGGTCGCGCTCCATGCCGACGGGGACGAGACCGAGGAGAAGAGCGGGTTCAAGCTCGCCCATAGCACCCGGCGGACGCCCTACGAGGACGCCCTCCAGCGGGTGCTCACCGACGCCTACGCGGCCGCGACGGGCCTTGAGTACGACGCCGCCGGGATCTCGAACAACATGCGGAACTACTACCTCTTCAGCTGGAGCCGGGTCCGCTCGGCGACCTCACCCTTCACGCCCTCGGTAATCCTCGAGCTGGGCTTCCTGTCGAACGACCACGACCGCGATCTCATCCTGAACCGTCAGGATGTCCTGGCCGGGGCCATCGCCGCGGGGATCCGGACGTTCCTCGAGGCG
>DATLEG010000058.1:0-5780 GCA_035525465.1 Saccharimonadales bacterium (SeqCode) | reverse complement strand
TCGGTCCGGGCGGGTCGCTCGGCGACGCGCTCGTCACCCACCCTGGCGTCGACCTGGTGTCCTTCACCGGATCGAGCGACGTCGGCGCCCACATCTGCGAGATCGCGGGCAAGCTGCTGAAGCGCGTGTCCTGCGAGCTCGGCGGCAAGAACGCGATCGTGGTGCTGGACGATGCCGACGTCGATCTGTCCCTTGAGGGCATCGTGTGGTCGGCATTCGGCACCTCGGGACAGCGGTGCACCGCGGCCTCGCGGGTCATCACCCACCGTGGCGTATCGAACGAGGTCATCGACAAGCTGGTCGGCCGCGCGAAGAAGCTGAAGATGGGCCACGGCCTCGACGCGGGCACCGACCTCGGCCCGGTCGTGTCCGCGGAGGCGCAGCAGAAGATCCACGGGTACGTCGGGGTCGCCGAGAAGGAGGGCGCGACCGTCGCCGCCGGCGGCCGGATCCCGACCGAGGGCGCCCTGGGCAAAGGATTCTTCCATGAGCCCACGGTCCTCATCGACGTGAAGCCGAACATGCGGGTCGCCCAGGAGGAGATCTTTGGCCCGGTGACCGCGGTCATCGAGGTGAAGGACATCGACGAGGCGATCCGGGTGCTGAACTCGACGAAGTACGGCCTCTCGTGTTCGGTCTACACCCGGAATGTGAACAACGCGTTCCGGTTCATGCGCGACGTCGAGACCGGCCTGGTGTACGTGAATGCCGGGACGATCGGCGCGGAGATCCAGCTGCCGTTCGGCGGGATGAAGTCGACCGGGAACGGGCACCGTGAGGCCGGCCGGGCCGCGCTCGACGCCTACTCCGAATGGAAGTCGATCTACATCGACTACTCCGGCAAGCTGCAGCGGGCGCAGATGGACGACGCCGGCCCGACCGGGTGACCGGCCGTTGATCTAATCCCGGAGGACGCTCCCCAGCCAGCGGACGGCGGCCTCGATCGCCTCGCCCTCCTTCTTTCCGTACTCGTGGCCCGCGCCGCGGACCACCACCAGATCGATCCGAGGATTCTGGCCGGCGATGCGCTCGAGCACCGCGAGGGGTCCGAGGGCATCGTGTTCACCCTGCACGACGAGCGTGGGGCAGGTCAGGCCGAGCAGTGCGGTCTCATCCGCCGGGCGCGGCCGATCCGGCGGGGAGATCGGATGGCCAAGGATCACCAGCGCGTCGGGTGGCTCGTCCGCCGCGAGGAACGCGCACATCCGGCCGCCATACGAGCGGCCCACCAGGGCCACCGGACCGCCCGCCCGCGCCACGAGCAGGTCGCGCGCGTCACGCAGCTCCTGCTTCTCCGTGGCGTAGCCGCGGCTCGGGCGCCTGGTGGAGAAGGCCATCCGGGCGGTCGCGATCCCTTCGGCCTCGAGCCGCGCTCCCAGCTTCTTGAGCAGTGGCTGCTCGGCCGTCCCGCCGTACCCCGGGGCGAGGAGCGCGGCGGTCACTTCTTCTTCGCTGGCTTTCCCGTGAGAAATGACCGCTTCGGCAGCCGCTGGGCGAGCCCGAGCGCCGGCGCAAGCAGATCGCCGACCTCGGCCAGCCGGGCCGGGAGGTTCGCGATGGTGAACGCGTCCGGACGGCCGAGCGACGCGAGCTCGTCCCACGCGAGCGGCGCGCTGACCGGCGCGCGCCGGATCGGCCGGACGCTGTAGGGGCCGGCGGTCGTCTTGCCCCGCACGTTCTGCAGGAAGTCGACGTAGATCCCCCGCCGGGCCTTCTTGGCGAAGGTGAGCGTGACCAGGTCGGGGAGCCGCTCACGGGCGGCCTTGCCGATGTCCTCGACGAACGAGCGGGACTCGTCGAAGGTGTACCGGCGGGCGATCGGCACGAGGATGTGGATCCCGCGGGACCCGGTCGTCTTGGGGAAGCCGACCAGGTCACGGTCCTCGAGCAGCTCGCGTACCACCTGGGCGACCTGCTTGACGTCCTCCCAGGTCGCGCCAGTGGCCGGATCGAGGTCGATCATCGCGAAGTCGGGGTGATCGGGATCATCGACCCGCGAGAGCCAGGGGTGGATCTCGATCGCGGTGTAGTTCGCCATCCAGACGACCGTCGCGATGTCGTTCCCGAGGATGTAGTCGATCCCGCCCGCGCGACCGGCCGACGCATCGGTCCAGCTGGCGATCCAGCGGGGCGTGAACGCGGGCTTGTCCTTTTGATAGAAGCTCGGCCCGGCGATCCCATCGGGAAAGGGCTTGAGCGTCAGCGGCCGGTCGGTGATGAAGGGGACCAGATACGGCGAGATCTCGGTGTAGTACCGGATGAGATCGGCCTTGGTGTAGCCGTCCTCGGGGAAGAGCACCTTTTCGAGCTTCGTGAGCCTGATCTGATGGCCATCGATCTCGAGGACGGCCGGCACGCGCGCCGGCTTCGCGATCACCGCGGGTGTCGGGCCGGCTGCCGCGGCGCGCTCGGCGGAGCGCAGCGCCTCCTTGGGCGAGGCCAGCCGCTCGTCGCCCGTGCAGTCGCGCGGATCGATATCGGCACGCAGGCCGCGATACGTCGGGTGTCGAAGCGTGCCGTCGTTGGTGACCTCGGTGTACTGGACCTCGCAGACCAGCTCGGGGACGCACCACTTCGCCGGCTGGTTGAGCCGCGGGGCCGAGGCGAACGGCGTCGCGGGCGACTCGTGCTCGCGAAGGGTGACCAGCAGATCCCGTAGGGTCCGATCGTCGAACCCGGTACCGACATGGCCGACCGGCTGGAGGCGGCCGTCGCGGTACACCCCGACGACGAGGGCCCCGAGCGTGCTCTGCCGGCCGCCCTGCCCCGCGGTCCAGCCACCGATGACGCATTCGATCGTGCGCTGGGCCTTCACCTTGATCCAGGCCGCGGAGCGTCCCGAGACGTACGGGGCGTCCAGCCGCTTGGCGACGATGCCCTCGAGTCCCTGCTCCGCCGCGGCGGCGAAGAGCGCCTTCCCCGTGCCGGCAAAGCCCTCCGAAAGGCGGATCGGCCCCATCGGCGTGAGCACCGCTTCGAGGCGGCGGCGGCGCTCGCGGAGCGGCAGGCCGCGAAGATCCTCCCCATCCTGGTAGAGCAGGTCGAAGGCCTCGTAGACCACCGGGGTCGACTTGCGCAGCCGCCGGACGGCGGCCTCGTCGCGCTGATGCATCCGCGGCTGAAGCCGCTGGAACGAGGGCACGCCCTTCTCGTCGAGCGCGACGATCTCGCCATCGACGATCGCGTGGTACGCACCGGTGAGCGCGCCACCGATCGCGTCGATCTCCGGATATTGCTTCGTGCAGTCCAGCAGATTGCGGGTCTGCAGCCGGACGAGCCCACCGTCGACGAAGGCGATGGTCCGCACGCCATCCCATTTCGCCTCGAAGGTGAAGGCCGGGGAATCGAACGGCGCGTCGGCACTGGTCGCGAGCATCGGCGGGATCTTCGCCGCGAGCGGGTCGTCCTTTGGCGGTGACCCATGCATGATCATCAGCCAGTCCCGTCCCTCATGGGCGTTCGTCTGGACGATCACGTACTCACCGGTGAGCCGCCGGCCGTTGAATCGCACCTTGTATTCCTTCGGCTTGGCGAGGATGAGCTCGTAGGTCCCCTCGTCCCAGATCGTCATCGTCCCCGCGCCGTAGCCATCGGGGATCACCCCGTGAAAGGTGAGGTACTCGATCGGGTGGTCCTCGGTGTGGACCGCGAGGCGCTTCTTCCCGGGCTCGAGCGGGGGGCCGTGGGGGACCGCCCAGGACGCGAGGATCCCGTGCATCTCCAGGCGTACGTCCCAATGCAGATGCGAAGCGTGGTGCCGGTGCACGACATAGCGGAGCGTGCCCGTCTTCGCGACCTTTCCGGCCGGCTCGGGGGTCTTCTTGAAATCACGCTTGCGCTGGTATTCGGTCAAACTCACGACTACGCATTGTCAGGGAGGTCGCCATGCCGACGCCGTCATCCTTTGCCCAGCTCGCCGACCGATTCCTCAAAGAGGAGCTCGCCGACTCGCCCGTTCTGGCGAGCTCCCTCGGTGTCGACGGCTTCGATGACCGGCTCGACGACCTCTCGGCCGAGGCCTTCCGGCGCCGCGATGCGAGTGCCGTGGAGTGGCTGGCGCGCTTCCGGGCGGTGCCGGACGAGGGCCTCACGGCGGATGAGGCCATTGACCGCGACTTCCTGATCTCGGTCCTGCGGGGACGCGAGATCACGGCGCCGCACCAGATGTGGAAGCGGCAGCCGGCGACCTACCTGAACCCCGGCCTCTCCGGCGTCTTCATCCTGTTCCTGCACAAGCTCCATCCCGAGGCAGAGCTGGCCGATGCGGCGCGCGCGCGACTGCTCCAGGTCCCCGAGGGACTCCGGCAGGGCATCGATAACCTGGATCTCACTCTTGCCCCCCGGATCTATCTCGACCGCGCGATCGGGCAGGCGGCGGCCTCGGCCCGCTACGCCCGCGAGCTGGTCGCGCTCGAGGTGGGCGACCCGGCCAAGCGCGAGCAGGTCGCCGCCGCCGGAGCGGAGGCGGCCGACGCGTTCGATGCGTTCGGGGCCTTCTTGAAGGCCAAGCGCGACAAGGCCACCGGGAGCTACGCGATCGGCGAAGAGATGTACACCGCGCTGCTGCGGGAGAAAGAGCTGCTCCCCTACGACGCCCGGCAGCTGCGCGAGCGCGGCCGCGAGCAATACGACCTGTTGGCCGCGGAGGCCAAGCGCCTGGCGAAGGAGATCTCCGGATCCGATGACTGGGTCGGCCTGCTCGCCAAGCTGAACGCCGTGCACGCCGCGACCCCCGAGGAGATGCGCCTGGAGTACGCCGACTGGACCGAGCGGGCCCGCTCGTTCCTGCGGGAGACCGGCCTGGTCACCCTGCCGGCGGGTGAGACCTGCGCCGTCGTTCCGTCGCCGGCGTTCCAACGCCCGGTCCTGGCGGTGGCCTCCTACCAGCGGCCGCCCGCGTTCACCGCGTCGCAGGCCGGCCACTTCTTCGTGCCGTACCCGCCCGACGGCACCTCGCCCGAGGAGATCCAAAAGCGGCTCGAGGGGAACTGCACCGCCGGGATCCCGACGACCGCGGTCCACGAGGCCTACCCGGGCCACCACTGGCACCTGGTGATGGCAAAGTCCAACCCGTCGGCGATCCGCAAGGTCTTCGGCACCTCGTACTTCTCCGAAGGCTGGGCCCTCTATGCCGAGCGGGTCATGCGCGAGCAGGGGTTCTTCACCGACCCCAAGGCCGAGCTGTACCAATACGAGGCGACGATCTTCCGCGCGGCGCGGATCATCGTCGACACCAGCCTGCACCTCGGTGAGATGTCCTTCGACGACGCGGTGACGTTCATGGTCGAGAAGGGGAACCTGTCCGAGCCGAACGCGAAGGCCGAGGTGGGGCGCTACTGCTCCTGGCCGACCCAGGCCGCTTCCTACCTCACCGGCATGCTCGAGATCGTCGACCTCCGCACCCGCTGGCTTGCCCGGCGCGGCCGGAGTGACGTCGCCGCCCTGCGCGAATTCCACGATCGGCTCACCTCGACCGGCAGCCTGCCCACCAGCCTCGCCGAGCGCGCCATCGCCTGACCGGCCCGGCAGGTGCCTTGTGACCCCTTGACGGCGACGCTACGCTGCGCGCGGCAGGCCGCGCGTAAAGAGGCCGGAGCGGGCGCGCGGCCAAAAGGGGGCGAGCGATGCCACGGTCGATCTGGCGCGGCGTGCTGAGCTTTGGGATGGTCGCCATCCCGATCCGGCTGTACCTGGCGACCGAGAGCTCTTCCAAGGTCTCATTCAATCTCCTCTGCCCCGAGCACAAGACCCGGATCAAGAACAAGCGCTGGTGCCCCGAA
>DATLEG010000053.1:0-3629 GCA_035525465.1 Saccharimonadales bacterium (SeqCode) | reverse complement strand
GCCGCTCGGGGTCATCAGCGCGCTCAAGCAGAACAGCGCCATCGACTACGGCAGCATCTTCTTCGCGACGATCGGCTACACCATCCCGTCGTTCGTCATCGGCATCTTCCTCATCTTCCTGTTCGCCGTCACGCTGAAGATGCTCCCGATCGTCGGCTGGGGGGATCTCAAGCACATGATCCTGCCGACCTTCGTGCTCGCCCTCGCCCCCGCGGCGTTCCTCACCCGGCTCACCCGGGCCAGCATGCTCGAGGCGATCCGCCAGGACTACGTCCGGACCGCCCGGAGCAAGGGCCTGCGCGAGCAGATGGTCATCGTGAGCCACGTGATGAAGAACGCGATGATCCCCATCGCGACGGTCATCGGGCCGGCCACCGCCGGGCTCATCACCGGGTCGTTCATCGTGGAGACCCTGTTCAACGTTCCCGGGATCGGCCGGCAGACGATCCTTTCGATCCAGCAGCGTGACTACCCGATCATCATGGCCACCGCGCTCCTGTACGCGTTCCTCATCGCGACGGCGAATCTCACCGTTGACCTGGTGTACGGGATGCTCGACCCGCGCATCAAGGTCGGGAAGTAAGGCGATGGCCACCGTCACGACGACGAATCAGCAGCGCCGGGCGCTCGAGCTCGCCAGCCTGGATCGCAAGCAGCGGTCGCTCTGGGCCGACGCCTGGTACCGGCTCCGGCGCAACAAGGGGGCGATGGCCGGCCTGTTCGTCATCGCGTTCGCCGCATTCGTGGCCCTCACCGCGCAATGGATCGCGCCCTACGATCCGGTGCAGCAGAACACCCCGATCGCGCTCAGCGATCCGATCTGGACCCAATCCAAGTACGTCACCGACGGGCATCCGTTGGGGACCGACGCCCTCGGTCGCGATACCTTGAGCCGCCTCATCTACGGGGCGCGGGTGTCGATGGTCGTCGGTGTGGTGCCGACGATCCTCGTGTTCACGATCGGGATCTCGGTCGGGATGCTCTCGGGCTTCAAAGGCGGGATGGTCGACAACCTGCTCATGCGCTTCACCGACGTGATCTACGCGTTCCCCGACCTGCTGTTCCTGGTCATCATCGTCGGGCTGCTCCGCGATACCGCGCTGGGGAACCTCCTGGGCGGCCTCGTGCTCATCTTCGCGGCCCTCGCGGTGGTCAACTGGGTCGGCCTGGCGCGGCTCGTCCGGGGCCAGGTCCTGTCGCTCAAAGAGAAGGAGTTCGTCGAGGCGGCCCGCGCGATCGGCGCCCGGCCGGGACGGATCATGCTGCGGCACCTCTTCCCGAACACCCTCGCCCCGATCATCGTCGCGCTCGCCTTCTCCATCCCGGGCGCCATCCTGGGCGAGGCCTCCCTTGGCTACCTGGGCATCGGGATCAAGCCACCGACCCCGACCTGGGGGGTGATGATCAATGACGGCTTCGTGGTCTTCTCGACCTCCCCCTGGCCGGTGTTCCTCCCGGCGCTCTGCATCTCGCTCGTCATGCTCGCCTTCACCTTCCTCGGAGACGGGCTTCGTGATGCCCTCGACCCCCGGATGAAGAACTGAACCGCCACGGGGGCCGCCCGACCGGTAGACTGCGCGCGACTTCTCGCGAATCACAGGAGGGGGAGCCACTTGGCTGAGCTGCTCGAGGTCAAGGACCTCAAGACGCAGTTCTTCACCCGAGACGGGGTCGTCCGAGCGGTGGACGGCGTGTCGTTCCAGCTGGCGGCCGGCGAAACGCTCGGCATCGTCGGTGAGTCCGGGTGCGGAAAGTCGGTCACCGCGCTGTCGCTCATGCGGCTCATCGCCACGCCGCCCGGGAAGATCGTCGAGGGCTCGATCGTCTTCGACGGTCAGGACATCCTGAAGATGGACGACGACGACGTTCGGGCGATCCGCGGGAACAACATCGCGATGATCTTCCAGGACCCGATGACCAGCCTGAACCCGGTCCTCACGATCAGCCGGCAGATCTCCGAGGCGCTCGAGCTGCACCTGAAGATGGACAAGTCGGAGTCGAAGAAGCGGACGATCGAGCTCCTCGAGCTGGTCGGGATCCCGAGCGCGAAGAAGCGCGTCGACGACTATCCCCATCAGTTCTCCGGCGGCATGCGCCAGCGCGTGATGATCGCGATGGCCCTCTCCTGCAACCCCAAGCTCATCCTCGCCGACGAGCCGACCACCGCCCTGGACGTCACGATCCAGGCCCAGATCCTCGATCTCCTGAAGAACCTCGCCCGTGAGTTCCGGACGGCGTTCATCCTCATCACCCACGACCTCGGCGTGGTGGCCGGGATGACCCAGCGGATCCACGTCATGTACGGCGGCAAGATCGTGGAGAAGGCCGACACCGGGGAGCTCTTCGCGAATCCGAAGATGCCGTACACCTGGGGCCTGCTCCGTTCGATCCCGCGCCTGGACGAGTCGCGCAAGAACAAGCTGGTCCCGATCGAGGGATTGCCGCCGGATCTCATCGCCCCGCCCCCCGGCTGCCGCTTCGAGCCGCGCTGCCAATACCGCCGTGACATCTGCCGCGAGCAGGAGCCGGCGCTGCTCCACATCCCGAACGCGAAGCCGGACCACGAGGCCCGCTGCTGGGGCACCCAGGAGGGCGGCTGGCTGGTGAGCACCGACTGGAAGGTCGATATCGGGAGCACCGCCCAGCTCGAGCAGATCAAGCAGGAGGTGGCGGCCATCCCGGCCGCGGACCTCGCCAGCACCCAGGTCGCCCCCCCGGCACCGCCGGCGTAGCGCGGAGGAGGACGAGATGGCGCTTTCCACTGACGAGATGGTCCGCACGCGCTCCAGCGCGACCGCGGGAAGCGGCAAGAACCTCCTCGAGGTGAAGGCGCTGAAGATGCACTTCCCCCTGACCCAGGGGATCATCTTCCAGCGTCAGGTCGGTGCGGTCCGCGCCGTCGACGGCATCGACTTCTTCGTCGAGAAGGGCGAGACCCTCGGCCTGGTCGGCGAATCCGGCTGCGGCAAGTCCACCACCGGCCGCGCGATCCTCCAGCTCTACAAGCCGACCGCCGGCGAGGTGAGATTCGACGGGGTCGACCTCGTGACCCTGTCGGGCGAGCAGATGCGCAAGATGCGCCGCCGGATGCAGATGATCTTCCAGGACCCCTACGCCTCGCTGAATCCCCGCAGGACCGTGGGGAACATCATCGGCGAGCCGCTCGAGGTCCATAAGCTCGCCGCCGGCAAGGCGAAGACCGAGCGGGTCCAGGAGCTGCTCAAGATCGTCGGCTTGAACCCGTACTTCACGAACCGCTACCCGCACGAGTTCTCGGGCGGCCAGCGCCAGCGCATCGGCGTCGCCCGCGCGCTCGCGGTCGAGCCGGACTTCATCGTGGCCGACGAGCCGATCTCGGCCCTCGATGTGTCCATCCAGGCGCAGGTCATCAATCTCCTCGAGGAGCTCCAGGACAAGTTCAACCTCACCTACCTGTTCATCGCCCACGACCTCTCGGTCGTGCGCCACATCAGCGACCGCGTCGCGGTGATGTACCTGGGGAAGATCGTGGAGCTCGCCGACAGGATCGACCTGTACGAGCGGCCGCTGCACCCGTATTCCCAGGCGCTGCTCTCGGCCGTCCCGATCCCGGACCCGACCATCGAGCAGAAGCGCAAGCGGATCATCCT
>DATLEG010000027.1:0-2055 GCA_035525465.1 Saccharimonadales bacterium (SeqCode) | reverse complement strand
CCGGTCGATTGGAAGGTGACGCTCGCGCCATCGGAGATCCGTGTGAGCGTGTAATCGGTCTGGCCGAGCCCGGTGCCGACGGGCACCCCAAGCACGACGGCACTGCCATCGATCCGGAAGGTCCGGAGGGTCGCCCCTGGCTGGGTGGGACTCCCGGTCTTCACGCCGCGGAACACCGTGGCCGTGGTGCCGTCGTCCGCCGAAAACAGCACGAACGCGTCGCCGCTGATGAACCCGATCCGGTGGCTGCCGGGTTGCCAGAGCGCTCCCGGCGTGACCGTTCCTGCCACCTTGATCGCCGCGAAATCGGCGAGCGGCCAATACCGGACTTCCTTGGAGTCCAGCTCATTCAACAGTGCGAACTTCCCATCGGTGGAGGCGACCGGGATGCTCGCGCGGCCGGGGATCGGCACGCTCTTCGCGCGAGCGGGTGTCTGAGAGAGATCGAACGTGAGGTAGGCGGACGCGAATCCGCCCGCGCCGGTCTCAGCCGCCGCGATGAACCTCGCCGCGCGGTCCCAGGCGATCGGGGCGTAGATCCGGCCGTCCTGTCGCATCGCCACGAGGGTCGGGGTGCCACCGGCGATGTCGTACGCCTGCAGGCGCGCGGGGGTTGTCGGCGCCGGACCGGTGTCGCTTCCCTGACCGCTGGCGATGAGCAGTCCGGTGCCGTCCGTCGACCAGGCCAGGCCGGTCACGTTGTCGCCTTCGGCAAAGCTCGGCGTCACCCGCTCGGCGCCGCCGGCGATCGTGCGAATACGGACGACTTGGCCCCGTCCTTCGGGTGTGATGTACGCAACGCGGTCCCCCGTCGGTGAAACGACGAACCGGACGCCATTGAGCGTCCCCACCGTGGTGCCGCCTTCGGTGCGGATGGTGGCGGACGA
This sequence comes from Saccharimonadales bacterium (SeqCode), assembly GCA_035525465.1. GTDB lineage: Bacteria > Chloroflexota > Limnocylindria > P2-11E > P2-11E > UBA4735. Next base: position 1,168 of record DATLEG010000027.1, on the reverse strand, counting down.
TCCGACCTCCAGCACGAGAAGACCGAAGCTGTCGTTCAGGACCGGCACCGCGGATGCGGCCGCCGTGGGACTCGCGGTACTGCTGGACGTCGGCGACGGTGCTACGGCACCCGGTGCGGTCGAGGCCGTCGCGGAGGGCCGCGGGGATGCGCTCGGTGAGGCGGCGGTCTCGCTGCGGTCGCGCAGCTGCAGACCGACGACGAGGGCGAGGATGAGGACCGCGACGGCGGCCCCGGCGGTCAAGAGCGATCGTGACGTGCGCATGATGATCTGCTCCTTTTCTTGGGTGCGGCGCCAGGCGCCGCGCGGGGGCAGCGGGATCTCGTCGAGGTCCCGCACGAACAGGTGGGTCAGGTCCTTGTCGCGCTCATCCATTCCGGATCTCCTGGTGCCTCATTGCGCGAGCTCGCGCATCCGGGCGAGCGATTGCGAGACGGTCGCGCTCACCGTGCCGCGCTTCACTTCGAGCGCGTCGGCGATCTCCTCCTGGGTCAGGCCGAGGTAGTAGTGCGCGACGACGATCGCGCGCTGCCGCTCGGTGAGAAGTGCCAGCAGCCGACCGACCTCGAGCCGGTCGAGGATCGCCGCGACGCCGTCATCTCCGGCCCGGTCACCGATCGCGACGTCGCGCTTACTGGCGAACAGCCCCCGCCGGGTCTTCCGGAGCGCCACCCGGTAGAGCCAGCCTTCGAGGTTGCGGTCGTTCCGCGGCGGATGGCGCAGGCCCTCTTCGAACGCGTCCTGGAGCCCGTCGAGCGCGCGATCGCGATCGAACGTCGCCGCGACGAGCGCCCGGTAGACCTGCGGGAACGCCCGGTCATACAGCTCGGCCCAGCGCTCCCCGGTGATCTCCACTACACCCGGCAATGCATCGGAGCCGCCGGAACGCTTAGTCGCAAGCCCTTGCTTGCTACAAGATCGTTTGTCCGAGGGCGCTCGCGATGAGCTCGACGGCGAGCTCCGCGGTCCGGTTCTCGCGGTCGAGGATCGGGTTCACCTCGGCGATCTCGAGCGAGCGCAGCTTGCCTGAGGCGGCGAGGAGCTCCATCCCGAGCTGGGCCTCGCGGTAGGAAAGGCCGCCGCGCACCGGCGTCCCCACACCGGGCGCCACTTCGGGGTCGAGCGCGTCCATGTCGAGCGAGACGTGCACGAAGCCGGGGCCGGCGAT
>DATLEG010000013.1:0-5619 GCA_035525465.1 Saccharimonadales bacterium (SeqCode) | reverse complement strand
CGACCACGAGAAGGAGCGCGATGCCCAACAGAAGAGCGCGCTCTCGGCGCGTGCGCCGACGAAGCCAGCGCCAGGGACCCCGGCCGGAAGCCGGCAGCCCGGGCGGCGGGATCTCCGGCCCGGGCGCGCCACCACGGCGGGCGAATGTGCCGTAGGGGCGGTCGGCCTTGGAGCCTGTCATCGGAGAAGCCGAGTCTACGGTGCGGGGGGCCACCTTGTCCCCCCCAGGGGGGAGGGGGTAGACTGGAGTCGGCGGTCGCCCCGACCGGGGCCCGCGGGAGGCATTGTGCCAGCCGACAAGAAGGACCTCGACGGACGACTGGCGTCCATCGAAGGCCATATCAAGGGGATCCGCAAGATGGTCCAGGACGGGACCTACTGCGTGGATGTGCTGAAGCAGACCTACGCCGTGGAGCGGGCGATCCAGAAGTTCGAGAGCGAGCTGCTCCGCGGGCATCTTTCCACCTGCGTCCCCACCGGGTTCCAGGAAGGACGCACCGAGGCGATGATCGGGGAGCTCACCGAGCTCTTCGAGCTGTCGCGGAAGTAGCAGCGATGACGACCCAGACCGACGCGCACACCGCCGACATCAGCTTCCCGGTCACCGGGATGACCTGCGCGTCCTGCGTGCGCCGGATCGAGAAGGCCCTGTCTCGGGTGGATGGGGTGGCCAGTGCCAGCGTGAACCTGGCGACGGAGAAGGCCACGGTGCAGTACGACCCCGCGGTCGCGACCACTGAGGCGATGACCGCCGCCATCACCCGGGCCGGATATGGCGTCCGCGAGCCGCTCCCGCTCGACGCGGCGTCTCCACCGCTCGATGAGCGCAAGGGATCCCTTCAGGCGGTGGTCGAGACGACCGAGGACGCCGTGGACCCCTACGAGCGCGAGCGCCAGGCGGAGCTCGACGACCTGGGTCGCAAGTGGAAGGTCGGCCTCGGCGTTGGCGCCGCAATGATGGCCCTCATGTACCTGCCCCTGGGGATCGACATCGTGCTCCTGGCTCCCCTGCTCCTCATCGCCGCGACGATCGTCCAGTTCTGGGCGGGGCGGGTCTTCTACGACGCCACCTGGGCCGCCGGCCGGCACGGCAGCACGAACATGAACACGCTCATCGCCGTCGGGACCTCCGCGGCCTATGGCTACAGCGCGTTCGTGACGCTCTGGCCGGGCCTCGCGGCGCGCTGGGGATTCCAGTACCACCTGTATTACGAGACCGCGGTGATCATCGTCGGACTCATCCTCCTCGGACGCTGGATGGAGGCCCGCGCGAAGAAGCAGACCGCCGGCGCGATCCGCGTGCTCATGGGCCTGCAGGCCAAGACCGCGCGGGTGATCCGCGACGGGGTCGAGAGCGACGTGCCGATCGAGGCCGTTCGTGTGGGCGACCTGGTCCGCGTGCGCCCGGGGGAGAAGGTCCCGGTGGACGGCCGGATCACCGAGGGCCACTCGGCGCTCGATGAGGCGATGCTCACCGGCGAAAGCCTCCCGGTCGAGAAGGGCCCGGGCGACGCCGTGATCGGCGCGACGCTGAACACGAGCGGCTCGTTCATCTTCCAGGCGACGAAGATCGGCCGGGACACCGCCCTCGCCCAGATCGTCCGGCTGGTCGAAGAGGCACAGGGCTCCAAGGCGCCGATGCAGCGTCTGGCCGACGAGATCTCGAGCTATTTCGTGCCCGCGGTCCTCGGCCTGGCGGTGCTCACGTTCCTCGGCTGGCTCGTCCTGGGCCCCGAGCCGCGGATCACCCTCGCGCTCCAGGCGGCGATCGCGGTCCTCATCATCGCCTGCCCATGTGCCCTCGGTCTGGCCACCCCGACGGCGATCATGGTCGGCACCGGCAAGGCCGCGGAGAACGGGATCCTCATCCGAGGCGGCGAGGCCCTGGAGCAGGCGCGCCGGATCGACACGATCGTGCTGGATAAGACCGGGACGCTCACGCGGGGCAAGCCGGCGGTGACCGGGATCCTCGCGTCAGGCGGAATGGCCGAGGATGAGCTGCTGCGACTGGTCGGCGCCGCCGAGGTCGGGAGCGAGCATCCCTTGGGGGCGGCGATCGTCAGCCTGGCGCGCGAGCGCGGCCTGTCGCTCCCGACCGCCGCCGACTTTTCCGCGGTCGCGGGGCGCGGGATCACGGCCACGGTCGAGGGCAGACGCGTGGCGATCGGCAACCTCGCCTTCATGACGCAGCATCGGGTCGCCCTCGAGGCGCTCGCGGACCGGGCGCAGGAGCTCGCCCGGCGTGGCGCGACGCCGATGTATGTGGCGATCGATGAGCGCGCCGCGGGCGTGATCTCGATCGCGGACACGCTGCGGCCGGAGTCACGCGACGCGATCCGGCAGCTGGAGGCGCTGGGGCTGGAGGTCTGGATGCTCACCGGCGACAACGCCGCAACAGCGGCCGCGGTCGCCCATGAGGTGGGGATCACGCACGTACTCGCCGAGGTCCTCCCCGCGCAGAAGTCGGAGAAGGTGAAGGAGCTACAGTCCCGTGGCCGCATCGTGGCGATGGTCGGGGATGGGATCAACGATGCGCCGGCGCTCGCCCAGGCCGACCTGGGCATCGCGATCGGGACCGGCACCGACGTCGCGATGGCGGCGAGCGATATCACCCTCATCGGCGGAGACCTTCGCACGATCACGACGGCCATTGCGCTCTCGCGAAAGACCGTCGGCGTGATCAAGCAGGGCCTGTTCTGGGCCTTCGCCTACAACGTGCTCCTCATCCCGGTGGCGATGGGCGGTCTCTACCCGCTCTTCCGGGTCCTGCTGAGCCCCATGCTCGCCGCGGCGGCAATGGCGATGTCCAGCGTGAGCGTGGTGACGAATGCCCTGCGGCTCCGAAGCTTCCAGCGTCCCGCGAGCGCCGAGGAGATCCTCCATCCCTCGCTCGGCAGCCGGATCGGCGAATACGCCTACCTCGCCGGGATCGCCCTCGTCGCCTTGCTGATCGGGGCCGCGGCCCTCGCCTTCTCGCGAGCGAACAACATGGATGGCATGCCGATGGGCCTCCCCCAGATGATCATGAGCCTGTGACCAGCGAGCAAAGTCAAAAAAGGGAGCGATGACATGGCACAGACGATCCTGAGCGTCCCGGACATCTCCTGCGAGCACTGCGAGCGCACGATCACCGAAACGCTGTCCCCGGTCGATGGGGTGAAGAGCGTGAAGGTGGACATTCCGGCAAAGGCGGTCACCGTCGACTACGACGACACGACGGTGAGCGTCGAGCGGTTCAAGGAGCTCCTCAATGAAGAGGACTACCCCGTGGCGGAGGCGTCCTGATGGCCAAGGATCCGGTCTGCGGGATGGAAGTGGCCGAGTCGAGCACCGCGCAGCAGACGACCCACGAGGGGACGACGTACTACTTCTGCGCTCCCGGGTGCCGCAAGGCGTTCGAAGCCGAGCCAGCCACCTACCTCGCTCCCGGCTACCAGGCCCACATGTGAGACCGTCGGTCGTTCGGCTCGCCGCGAGAGGCGAGGAGTTCAGGATCGTCCAGGTCGCCGGGAACCTGTTCGTATGCTCGCGCGCGAACGGGAGCTGCTGTTGCGGGTGGGTCGAGAAGGATCGGATGCCGTTCGAGAATGACCTGTGGTCGGACGAATGGGAGCGGCGGAAGATCCGCGGCCGCCTTCATCTCACCTTCAGTGGCTGCCTCGGTCCCTGTGCGGTCGGGAACAACGCCCTGCTCCAGATCTGGGATCGCTCGATCTGGCTGAAGGACCTGAACGTGCCCGCGCTCGTGCCCGCGGTCTTCGACTACATCGAGGCGACACTCTCCGCCGGGCGGGTCCTTCCGGTCCCGGACGCGCTTACGGGCCACATCTACGAGCGCTATCTCACGCCTGAGGACGCCGTTCCCAAGATGAGCTTCGGTGCGGACCCCACCGATGACCAGCTCGATGGCCTCGATCCGGTCTGCTTCATGGAGGTGGACCTCGCGACCGCGCGCCACACCGCCGAATACGACGGCCGAACGATCGGATTCTGCGCCCCATCGTGCAAGAAGCTGTTCCTGGCCGATCCAGGCGCGTACCTGGGATCGACCCAAGCGTGACCCGCGTCCTCTTCGAGCGCACATTAGACAGGAGGTCTGCACTTGGCTGAGCGACCACGGGGAAAGTCGAACGCGCCGCTGATCATCATCTTCGTCCTGGTCGGGCTCGTGCTGCTGGCGGGCCTCGCCTACGCGGCGATGGTCGCGATGGGCCCGATGCCGGGTATGGGCCATTAGGTGACCATGTCCGGGGGGAGCGCCGGCTGGGACCTGGTGATCCTGTTCTGGTTCGCGCTGACCATCCCGTCGGTGCTCTACGTCGCCTACGACCTCATCACGAATACCCCGGAGATGGGCGTGATGAAGTGGGGTTGGATCCTGGTCACGCTCTATACCGGCGTCATCGGGCTGGTCATCTATCTGCTGAGCTGCCGCGAGCCGTTGCCCGGCACGCACGAGCGCTTCGTCGCTCCGCACTGGAAACAGACGGTCGGCTCGACCGTGCATTGCGTCGCCGGAGACGGCGCCGGGATCGTCGTCGCCGCGGCGATCACCGCCGCCCTCCGCCTGCCGATGGGGCTCGATCTGGTCGTCGAATACGTCGCCGGATTCGCCTTCGGGCTGTTCGTCTTCCAGGCGCTGTTCATGAAGGACATGCTGGGTGGCGATTACGCGACCGCCGTTCGGCGGACGATCCTGCCGGAGTGGCTCTCGATGAACGCGGTGATGGCCGGGATGATCCCGGTGATGGCCGTGCTGATGACGCGTGACCCGCGCGGGATGGAGCCCACGGGCTTCCACTTCTGGGGGATCATGTCGCTCGCGCTCGCCGTCGGGGCGCTCATCGCGTATCCGGTGAACTGGTGGCTCGTGCGGACCGGCCTGAAGCACGGCATGGGGACCGATCGGGCCCTCGGGCGCGGCGGCCACGATGACAAGACCGAGCAAAAGCTCGCGGCGCAGCGCACCGGCGAACACCTCATGCCCGCCGGGCACGGGATGAAGATGTAGTGGCGATGAAAATGGATGGCAAGGGCCCTTCCCGCCTGGCGACCGGTGTCGCGACCATCATCACCGTGGCGCTGCTGACGACGGGGATCCTCGTCGCCGCCCGGTTCGGGGACCTGTCGATGCGTGCCGGCATGGGCGGGATGGAGATGGGCGGCCTGTCCATGGGCATGGACATGCGTCCGGTCGACACCCGCGGCGTCCGGACCCAGCCCCTGGAGGCCCGCGGCGGGCAGCGCCTGGCGCCCACGGTGGTCGCCGGGACGAAGGAGTTCGCGCTGAGCGTCGAGCGCGTCCGGTGGACGATCCTCCCCAACATCACCGTCGGGGCGTACAGCTACAACGGCAGCGTGCCCGGCCCGGAGCTCCGGGTCACCGAAGGGGACCGCATCCGTGTCGTCGTGACCAATCGCCTGCCGGAGCCGACGAGCATCCACTGGCACGGCCTCGAGATCGACAACGGCCAGGATGGCGCGGCCGGCGTGACCCAGGAGCCGATCGCCGCGGGCCAGACCTACACCTACGAGTTCGCGGCGCGGCCGGCCGGCACGTTCTTCTATCACAGCCACTTCGCTGCGGATCGCCAGCAGAGCATCGGCCTCACCGCACCC
>DATLEG010000326.1:0-2264 GCA_035525465.1 Saccharimonadales bacterium (SeqCode) | reverse complement strand
GGTCCTGTCCACGTGTCGCGGCGTTGACGATCGGGTCCTGTGCAGCATTGGCCCGTGAACCGCGTCAGGTCCGGAAGGAAGCAGCGCTAAGCGGTCGTCATTGCGTGCCGCAGGCAAGCCTGGTCCGAGCCGGGGCGCGAGGGCGTGTTCGGGACGCCGCGATCGACGGAGGGTGCACGGCCACTTTGCACAGCGGGCTGGCGGTCCTACTCCGCGACGGCGATCCGCTCGTCACCGGGCGGCGGATCGGCCTGCTCACGCACCCCGCGGGGATCGACGCCCAGCTGCGCTCCACGGCCGATCTGCTGGCCGCCGATCCGCGCTGGGAGCTTGCCGCGCTGTTCGGCCCGGAGCACGGGATCCGCGGCGACGCCCAGGCCGGTGCGCCGGTCGGCAGCGCCACCGATGCCGCGACCGGCCTGCCGGTCCACAGCCTGTACGGCGCGACCGAGGTGCCGGCCGCCGGGATGCTCGCCGGGCTCGACACGGTGGTCATCGACCTCCAGGACATCGGCGTCCGCTACTTCACCTATCCGGCCACGGTCCTGGGGGTCGTCGAAGCCGCCGCCGCCGCCGGCGTGGCGGTGGTCATCCTCGATCGCCCGAACCCACTCTCCGGTGCGCTGGTCGAGGGCGGTGGCCTCCGGGAGGGCCTGCGCTCGCTGGTCGGGGTCCACGATGTGCCGATCCGGCACGGCCTCACCCTGGGGGAGCTCGCGCGCCTGGTCGCCGCCGCGCGGAGCCTGCCGCTCCCGGCGGTGGTCCGCATGGAGGGCTGGGACCGCGCCTGGTGGCATGACGCCACCGGGCTTCCCTGGATCCCGCCCAGCCCGAATCTTCCCACGCTGGACGCGGTGACCTTCTATCCCGGCACCTGCCTGCTCGAGGGGACGAACCTGTCCGAGGGGCGGGGGACCACCCGGCCGTTCGAGCAGGTCGGGGCGCCCTGGCTCGACCCGCGTCGCTTTACCGACGCGTTCAACGAGCGGGGGTGCGCCGGGGTGCGTGCCCGCCCGTCGACGTTCGTGCCGACCTTTTCCAAGCACGCCGGCACCGCCTGCGGCGGCATCCAGCTCCACCTCACCGACCGCGCTGCGCTCCGGCCCACCGAGGTCGGTCTCACCGTGCTCTCCGTCGCACGGGCCTTGTCCGAAGACGAGCTGGAATGGATCGATGCGTCCTTCGACCGTCTCTCCGGTGATCCGGCGGTGCGCGAAGCGCTCGCGAGCGGCACCGATCCGGCGGCGCTCATCGCCCGCAGCCGCGCGAACGCCACCGGATTCTCGCGGGAGCGCAGGCCCTGGCTGCTCTATCCCGAGGCGGATGCCGCGACGGTATCCTGACCTCGTGCCGGAGCGTGCCGCCCTCTATCGCCGATACCGTCCGCAGACCTTTTCCGAGATCGTCGGTCAGGATCACGTGACGCGCACCCTGCGTAACGCGATCGCCGGTGGCCAGGTCGCGCACGCGTATCTTCTCGCCGGTGCCCGGGGTATCGGGAAGACCTCGATCGCGAGGATCATCGCCAAGGCGGTGAACTGCCCCAAGGCGAAGGACGGCGATCCCTGTGATCGGTGCGAAAGCTGCGTCGCGATCCGCGACGGTCGCTTCCTCGATCTGTTCGAGATCGACGCGGCCAGCAACCGCGGCATCGATGACATGCGAGAGCTCCGAGAGAAGGTGCGCTTCGCCCCGTCAATGGGCCAGTACAAGGTGTATGTGATCGACGAGGCCCACCAGCTGACCCCCGAGGCGTTCAACTCGCTCCTGAAGACCCTGGAAGAGCCGCCGCCGCACGCGATCTTCGTCCTCGCGACCACCGAGTCGCAAAAGATCCCGGCGACGATCGTGTCGCGGACCCAGCGGTTCGATCTCCGCCGGATCACGCACGCGGCCATGGTGGAGCAGCTCGCGGCGATCGCGAAGGCCGAGAAGGTGAAGGTCGAGCCGGCCGCCCTTGAGGCGATCTCGCGCCACGCGCAGGGCTCCCTTCGTGATGCGGAGAGCATCTTCGACCAGGTCGAGACCTTCGCCGGGGGCGCCGTGACCCTCGCCGATGTGGACGCGCTCCTCGGCTCGTCCGACTGGGAGGAGACGGCCGCGCTGTTCGACGCGCTCATCACGAACGATTCGGCCGCGGCGATCATCCTCGTCCGCGGCCTGGTGGACGACGGGCGTGACCTGCGGCTCTTCGTGAAGCGGGCGATCGATCATGTCCGCGCGCTGGTCCTTGTGCGCGCCGCGGGTCAGGTCCCGGAGACCGC
>DATLEG010000325.1:0-3558 GCA_035525465.1 Saccharimonadales bacterium (SeqCode) | reverse complement strand
CACGGGTCTCGGCCACCGTGGCCAGACGCGTGGTGACCGCCGCCGCGGTGTCGGCGATCCTGACCGCCGAGGGCGCGCGGTCCGCACCGGGAGGGGGGCCCGCCGCGGCGAGGGCCGCGGCCGCCCCGGCCGTCCGCGGGTCGGCCGAGAGCCGCGCGGCGGACGCGCCGACCCGGTCCTGTTGGGCGTTCAGCTGCGCCTGGAGCTGGGTGACGAGCGCGGCCAGCTTTGGTTGCAGCGTCTCGACGCTCGCGAGCTCGGCCGCGGCGGTCGCGAGCGAGAGGCCATACGCCGCGGTCACCTCGATGGTCGCGTCGTCCCGGCCCGCCTCGGCCAGCCGTTCGGCTTCATCAAGGCGATGCGCAGCGATCGAGATGCCCACCGCGGCGCGGTCCTCCGGCGTGGTCGCGATCGCCAGGCGCAGCTGCTCACCGGCGAGCTTGAAGCCATAGAGCGCATCGTCGGGCAGCGAATCGGCGCTCGCGACCGTCGCTCCGGCCAGCAGGCCGGCGCCGGCGAGCACGATGGCGAGGAGCCGCAGCAGCACCGGTGTGGGCTTCGCCAGGAGCCCGAAGACGATCATGACCTGATCGGCGAAGGTGGAACGACCCGGCTGGATGGCCGCGAGCACCTGGCGCCGCATCCGGGCCCGGGAGGCCGGATCGAGCCGGGCGCCGTCCTGGCGGAGACGGAGCGCCGCCGCGACCGCGTCGCGGATGACCGGATCCCGGATCTCCTCGAGCCGCCGGACGCCACGGGCGACGTCTTCCAGGTCCGCGGTGAAGTCATGCCGCGCTTGCTTGGCCATCGCAGGAGTTAACGAGCCGCCTGCCTGACCGTTACATCCGCAATTTGATGTAGTCGGCGCTGCTTAACGAGCCGGGCCGCCCCAGACCGGGACGTAGTGGCTGCGGAAGACCTGGGACCGGATCATCCGGCCGTTCTCATAGACCGTCCAGCTGCGGCTCACATCACGCCCCTGCACGATCGCTCCCGGCGGGTAGGCCGGGTCGGCCGGCTGGTCCTTCGCCGGCATGGTGAGGTTCGTCTCGACCGCGTCGCCCAGCACGACGGTCCGGCCGGTCGGGATGCTGAACAGCTCGAACCCGATGCTCGTCGCCGCCGGGTACGCCCGGATGAGCACCGGGAAGGCGGTGTCGTTCCGCCAGCGGAAGTCGGAACCAGGGAGGAACACCGCGGCATCGAAGCCCAGCGGATACCGGTCGATGTAGTAGCCATGCTCCGAACGCTCGACGATGTCGTAGCCGGCGCGCGCGACGGCGTTGAACAGGGTCGTGGAGACCTGGCAAAGGCCGCCGCCGATGACGCTCTCATCAGAGCGGTTGTTGATGATCGCGCCGGCGTAGGCGTAGCCCCGCTCGACCGTCACCGGGCCAAGGTTGTCCCAGAACGAGAAGGTCTGGCCCGGAGCAACGACGAGGTTGTCGAACTGGAGCGAGCCGGTCGTGATGTTCGCGTGGCGCGACGCGTTCGCCGGGTAGGACGTCGTGAAGCCGGAGATCCGCACCATCCCGGCGGCGTACTTGGCGGCCTGCTCGGTGGTGAAGACCGGCAGATCGGTGACGAACGTCGCCGCCACCTCGCGGCGTCCGGTGACCGGAGTGAACAACGCGGTGGAGACCTCGCGCAGGAGCTTGTCCTGGTCGATCTTCACGCCGTTCGCCGAAGGGATGACCGCGAGGGTGCCGTCGGGGTTGACCCGGTAGCTCGCGCTCTTGGCCGGACGGTCGAGCTCATTCGCGACCGCGGCGATCCAGCTCCTGGTGCGATCCTCGTTCAGCGTGACCACGTAGCGGTAGCGCGTCGCGGGAGTGGTCGCGTCCTTCGGCACCGCGGGGAGATCACCGGCCGCGGCGGGGATCTTCTCGATGTTCAGCAGGGTGGCGAGGCCGGCGGCGTCCTCGCTCACGCTGCCGTCACCGGCGGCGACGCGCAGCGGGGTGGTCGCGGCACGGGCCCTCGCCTGCGCGTCGGCGCTGCCCGCGGCATCGGTGGCCGGGTAGTGCAGCTTCACCGACAGCGCCAGGTCGCGCGCGCTCAGCGATTGCGGGGCCAGGAGCGCCGCGACGGTGGCCCGGGTGTCGAGCTCGCGTCCGATGACCGCCTCGGTCACCTGCACGCCCGTGTATGTCACCGCGAGCGCCGCATCGCGCGCCGGACGGTCGAGATCACGGGCGATGCGTCCGACCCATTGATCGGCGGACGATCCGGTCGCACGCATGGTGAAGGCCACCCGCGCGTCACCGTTCCTCGCCGCGAGCCAGGCGGTCGCCCGCTCCGGGAGCGCCCCCTGTTTCCCATAGGTGAGCGCAGCCTCGACCGCCGCGTCGAGGTCGGGAGCGATGCCGAGCTCGCCGTTGGTCGTCCTCCAGGTGGTGCCCTCATAGGACGCGGTGACCGTCGCGGCGGCCCAGGGACGTCCGAGCTCGGTCTCCAGGCGCGCGCGCAGCTCCGGTGCCGTGAGCGAGCCCGACTCGATGCCCGCGACCAGCAGACCCGGGAGCGCCCGGTCGGCGTAGCGCCACTCGATGGCGAACACGGTGGACAGCAGCGCGAGCATGGCGAGCAGCGGCACCAGGACAGCCTTGAAGGCGATCCGCCGGCCACGGATGGCCCGGACCGACGCCGCCTCGCCCTTACCGGTGACTACTGCCACTGGAGCATTCCTCCCGCTTCGCTGCGCTCATTGTCCAGCATGGTTGACCGCTGAGCACCGCTATGGACTAAACGGAGCATGGACCCCGTTCGTTCCGTCCACATCCGACTTCCGGATGAGGAACTCGTACATCCGTTCAAGCAAGCCCTAGGCCACGCGATCGGGCTGCCCCGCCACCGACGCACGCCGGGCCCGGACCGGGCTTCGCCCGGGCCGAGCCCCACTGGCCCCCGCGAGCGAATCAGCCGCGAAGCGGCGGCGCAGCCGAGCAGGGGTCAAACAAGGAGCTTCTTATCTGCCTTCGGCAGATAAGAAGCGGCCCGGCGGTCCAGGGGAGCAGGAACCGCCGGGCCGCAAGGCGTACTGGCCGACGGGCGGGCCGGCCAGGGCCTACCAAGGGAGGAGGGGGTGTCTAGCTACACCCCGTGGTCTCGCCACAGTTCTCGCACTTGTGGCAGGTGCCGTTGCGAACGGTCAGCCAGCCGCAACGCGGGCACGGGGGCGCGTCGGGTGTGGAGTTGAGCCGCCGGGCTCCAGGGCCGGTCTCCACGACAGGCGCCTGGGCGACGATCTGGTTGAGGAGCTCGAGCTGCGGCGCCGGGTCGACGATGACCTCGGTCGTCCGGACGAGACCGAGCGCGGTCTTGTCCTCGAGCGAGAGGAAGCGCTGGCCGAGCCAGCGGAAGACGTAGTCGACGATGGACTTCGCGAACCCGATCTCGGGGTTGCCGGTCCAGCCGCTCGGCTCGAAGCGCACGTGGCCGAACTTCTCGACGAGGTGCGTGAGCGGCACGCCGTACTGGAAGAGCAGCGAGACGCTCGTGGCGAAGGAATCCATCATCCCCGAGAGGGTCGAACCTTCCTTCGCCATCTTGATGAAG